>DASXOZ010000014.1 GCA_036493895.1 Candidatus Binatia bacterium
GCACGGGCAAGGCCTGCGCCCGCCCGGCGGCACGACGACGTTGAATCGAGCAGTGCAGCTCAGTCGGCGTTGGCCTTGAACTGCGTCGCCGTATTGGTCGAGGCGTTCGAGAAATCGGTCGCGAAGCACTTGCTGCCCAAGCCGAGCTTGTGCAGCCGCGCAAGTACCTGGGTGTCCTTGTTGAGCGGCAGCAGCGGCGCCTGGAAACCACCCTTGCCTTTGACGTACGCCTTCCCAGTACCGCCTGTTCCCGCGACGAACGATGCCGATGTGGCGATGCCGAACTTGTGCTTGTACGTGTAGCCGTCGCCGATATCGGTCCAGCACGGCGCCAGGAAGCAGTTGCCGCCGGCCTCCATGTCGATTTCACTGATGAGAGTCGGCACGCCTGCCGACTCGTCATAGACGCACATCACGTAGTCGTTGGTCGTGATCGGGTTGCCGAGGTCCATCGCCTTGTCGAGGTCGGCGCTCCTCAGGAACTTCCAGGAAAAAGAGTCCTTGGCGCCCGCTTCCTTGATCAGCATCGAGGACGCGCCCGGCTGGATCGACTGGAAACACGACGAGGCGGCCACCGGAACGGCCGGACAGTCCTTCGAGGAGTGCACGTAGAGAATGTCGGAATCGGTACCGATCGACTTGCCGAGGGAGTCGGTGGATTCCCACGCGACATCCCAGGTGCCGTTGCCGATGTTCGCCGAGATCGACGCGCGGATGTCGGCTCCCTTGTCCTTGGCGGCATTGGTCGCGAGCGTGGCCCTCGGGCTCCAGGTCTGACCGCCGTCGTCGGAGCGCGACACGTAGATGTCGCGGTCTTTCTTCGAAGCCTTGTCCAGCGGATCGGACGTATCCCAGACCGCAAGCATCGTGGTTCCGTCGTTGGCCAGGGCGACGTTGTTGTCGTCGCCGGCATCGGTCGTCGCGTTCGGCGGCAGCGGTGCCGCGGCAGACCAGATCGAGCCGCCGTTGGTCGAGCGCGAGAACAGGATATCGACGTCGGTGCCGGAGCCGCCGACGTTCGCGTTGGACTCCCAGGCTGCGACGATCGTCGATCCCATCGCCGAAAGAGCCGGGAACTTGTCGCTCGCGTTGGGTCCGTCGGTCGTACCGCTGTCGTTGAGCAGCGCCGGCGCCGATGCGGTGAAGGCAGGCACCGATACGGTCGAGACGAGAATGTCGCCGTCGTTGCCGTTGGAGCCGAGATCCTGGGCGCTTCCCCACGCGACGACGAACGCCGAGCCGTTCCACACCACCGCGGTGCCCTGGTCGTTGCCCTGGTTGGTCGTCTGCAGGATGCCGAGCGGCTGCTGGGGAGACCAGTTCACGGCGTCGTTCGTCGAGTACGAGTAGAAAACCTGGTCGCCGGTGGGTGCGGTGAGCGCGACGTGCTTCCAGACGACGAGCCATTTGCCGGCGCCGTCGGTTGCGATCGACGGCTGCACGTCCAGATCGAAGTTCCCGTCGCCCTGGCCGCCGCTGTTGACGCGGCCGGGTGCGGCCCATGAGGTGCCGTTGTTGGTCGAGCGGGTGAACAGGATGTCGGTGTCGCTGCCCGCGTTGTCGCCGAGGTTGTTCGCCGAACTGAACGCGATCACGAACACGCCGTTGCCGTAGGCAGCTTTCGGCGTCGTATCCGGCGCGGAGCCGTCGGTGGCTGCCGCGGCCATCGCCGCGAAGGCCGCCGACCACGACTTGCCGTCGTCGCTGGAGGTTTCGACGAGGATGTCGCTGTCGCCGCCGATGGTGTTGCCCAGCGAGTTGTCCGACGACCAGGCCGCGACCCAGTGCGAAGAGCCGTCGTTGGCAATCGACACGAAGCTGTCGACGTCGTCGTCCATCGTCGTGGCGTCGGCGTCGGTGGCCGCCGTGCTGTTGAGCGGCTTGGGCGGACCGAAGCTGATCAGCGCGTGGGCCGGCACGGCCGGTGCCAGCAGAACGCAGAGCGCAGCCCCGAAAAACGAGCGTCGAATCGTCATGTGCAAACCCCCAGGAAATGGACAGGGCTGCACCAACCGGCGCAGCGCCTCCACCCACCATGGCGGGGCGCGGCGCCGGTTGTCAATACACCTAAGGGGGGCCCCGACTACCCCACTACCCGTGCTGGCCGGCCGCGCCCGGCTGCCAGGCAGCCTGGGTGCCATGCTGCTCGGATTTTCGGCGGGACTTGAGCCACGCGTCCAGCGACAGAGGCCCCGGGCCGCTGATCAGCAGGAAGATCGACGTCATGATCTGCGCGTAGTCGGAGCGGATCTCGTGAAGCACTGCCCAGAACCCGATCTGCGGCGGGGCCGGCGGCAGCGGCAGCGGCGAGGTACCGAGATAAATCCCGATCTTCGTACTCAGGATCGCGACGATCATCTCGATGATGAAAGGAACGGCAATCAGGCGCGTTGCCAGCCCGGTGATCAGCATCAGCCCACCGACGATCTCGAGCACCGCGACGAAGTCGGCAGTGAATGCCGGCACAGGCATGCCGAGCTTCGTGAAGCGGCCGATGCCCTGGTTGACGTAGACGAACTTGAGAATCCCTTCCCAGAAGAAAACGCCGCCTGCCATCAGGCGAAGCAGCAGCGTGGAGGCCGGGGCGTCCACCGGAGAGTCGGCGAGCCAGCCAAGGGCGGAAAGAAGGGGGGAGCGGCGGTCGGATGATTTCATCGGCTTTCTCCTTGTCGTGCCGACTGGCCGACGAGGCCGCTTATTCCCGGTTCTTCCAAGGATCGTGCACGATCGTGCCGCCTGGACGCCCTCGCCCGGGGCCACTTTCCGAAAATCGCCGCCCCGGGAATAGAATCGCTCCCGCCCTGGTCTTGCGTAATTGCGGGAAAGGTACGCAGCGCGCGCGCTCCCATGCCTGGAAGCGTGTGCCCGTCGCGGATTTCGACGCGGATTTCGACGCAGAACTCGAAAATGGAACCGGCGACCACGTCACGACAACTCGAGGCAGCGCTGCTGCCGCACCTCGACTCGGCCTGGAACCTGGCAAGATGGCTTGCCAGGAACGATGCCGACGCCTGGGACATCACCCAGGAATCCTACGCGCGCGCGATCCGTTTTTTTCCGACGCTGCAGGGCGACGCCAAGCCGTGGCTGCTCAGCATCGTGCGCAACACGTTCTACTCGTGGGCGCACCGCAACGGCTCGCGGCGCACCGAGCCTCTCGACGAGGACGAGCATGCCGGCGAAGCGGACATGGCGCGAGGTCCGGAGCTGCTGTCGATCCTGCACGACGATCTCGGCCGCGTGCGCAAAGCGCTCGAAGCGCTTCCCGACGAGTTCCGCGAAGCGATCGTGCTGAGGGAGCTCGAGGGGCTTTCGTACCAGGACATCGCCGATGCAGCCGGAGTCCCGATCGGCACCGTGATGTCGCGCCTGTCGCGCGCAAGGGCGCGGGTGCAGCGCCTGCTCGCCCTGCATGAAGGAGAAGAGCGATGAACCCAGCCGACATCCGGGCACTGTCGTATCGTGCGCCCGACAATCTTCACCAGGTGTTGCAACAGCAGATGCGGGCGGCCGCTCCTGTCGCGGCGGCACGAGGCATCGCGCGCCGGCAGTTCGCGGCCGTCGCGCTCGCGTGGGCTGCTTCCCTGCTCGTCGTCGCGACCTGGAACACGAATCCGGGCGAAGACGCGCTCGTTCGCGATGTCGTTGCCGGCCACGTTCGCTCGATGATGGCGGACCACCTGACCGACGTGCCGTCCTCGGACCGCCACACGGTCAAGCCGTGGTTCGGCGGAAAGCTCGATTTCTCGCCGCTGGTTGCAGACACCACCGCGGACGGTTTCCCGCTGGTCGGCGGCCGTCTCGACTATCTGTCCGGGCGACCGGTCGCTGCCGTCGTCTACCGGCGCCAGCAGCACGTGATCAACCTGTTCACGTGGCCGGCGGCCAAGGATGACGACTCGCCGCCCCGCACGCTTTCGCGCCAGGGCTACCAGATCATCGAGTGGAGCCGCGCCGGCATGAGCTACTGGCTGGTCTCGGACCTGAACGGCGCCGAGCTGCAGGCTCTTGCCGAGCGCATCCGCAGCGCGGGCTGATCCGCAGGTGCAACCCGTTAGAGCTGGTCGGGACTTTCCAGCCTTCGCTTGATCCCCGCGAGCGCGCGCGAAACGTAGAACCCGTCTTCGGTTCTCTCGTCGTACGTGTACTTGAGGTCGAACACCTCGGCCGCGACGATTTTGCCGTCGTCGTCCACGACGGGAACCTTTTTCAGGCGGCCGATCGTGATGAAGACGGGGATCGTGCCGTAGTCGTAGTTGTGATGATAGCAGGCGTCGATGCCGACGCTGCCGAGATTGGCGACGAATGCGGAGGCGAACAGCGGATCGTTGTCGATCATCACTTTGGGAAACAGGTTGCGCTCGTTCAGCCAGCGCCCGATCCGGACGAAGCGGCTGAGCAGGAACGGCGGCATCTTCAGCAGCAGGTTGATCTCGCGGTCGGTGTCGCTCTCCCTGTCGGAGCGGCCTGCGAGTTGCGCGTCCCAGATCGAGTCGACGAGGTCCGTAAAGCTCTCCCCTTCCGGGAAAAGGCGCTTGGCCGTGTAGATCGGCGCGCTGTCGCTCATGCCCTTCTTGCCGGAGAACGAGATCCAGACGCCGCGCCGCTGCCAGTAGCGTCCGCCGGCAACGAACCGGTTGGCGCGGGGCCGCTCGTGGAAGGCCAGCGCAACGGCGCGGAGCACCATGTGGAACAGCGAGGCCGGCCGCTCGGCGGGGCGCGTCGCGTTCGTTTTGGCGAGGAATGCCTGCGACGGCGCAGCCAGAACCTGCTCGCAGCAGAGCACGGCCGACTCGGTGCGCGTCGGCATCACGAACGGCATGATGCGGCGAACAGGATGGACGTCGCGGATCAGGTCGGCGTCGGAACGGGATAAGGGGGCCACGGTAGTGCTCCGTTGGTTCAGGCGGCCACCGGCCGCGAAGCCGGTTGCCGCGAGCGGGCGAGATCGTCGGCCCAGCGCTCGGCGCAGCGCAGCGACAGGGCGACGATGGTTTCCATCGGGTTCACGCCGATCGACGACGGGATGATGCTCGCGTCGGCGATCGCGAGGCCCTCGAGTCCGTGCACGCGTCCCCACGCATCGACGACACCGTCGCGGCGATCGCGCGACATGCGCGCGCTGCTCATGATGTGCACCGTCATCAGCTCGATGTTGTGGCGTTTGCGCGGCCTGGCATCGATGCGTCCGAGCTCGTCCGCGCTCTTCAGCTCGGCGAGGTCGCCGAACGGCAGCAGCACGGCCTTGGCGCCAGCCGCGAACATCTGTTCGGCCGACATCCTCACGCCGCGATGGATCGTCTCGACGTCGCGCGGCGAGAGGCGGAAGCTCATCCACGGCTCGAGGTCCGGCCCGAGGCCGACGCGCCCGACGCCCGTGTCCTCGATGAGGCATCCTGCCGTCATCATGTAGTTGTACAGCGCCATGCGCTCGGCGTGCTCGCGACCGAAGCCGGGAATGCCGGTGGCCAGGATGCCGGGAGGCACGCCCGCGTACGCGAGCAGGATCCCGTCGTCGAGGAACTGGTGGATCTGGTGGGCCTGGTGGGCGCCGACCCACGGGTTGACGCGCTCCTCGAAAACTCCGACGACCTTCGCATTGGGATGCGTGTGCAGGCCGCGGCCGACCTGGCCGCCGAACACGCCGCTTCGCATCAGGATGCCCGGCGAGTGCCTCGCCCCGGCGGCGAGCACGACGAGGTCGGCATAGATCTCGAAGCTTCCAAGCCGCACGCCGCTCGTCGTGCGGCGACGTCCGCGCTCGTCGACGAAGTAGCCGCGAACGCCGACCGCGCGCGAGCCGCGAAAGATCACGCGGTTCACTTTCGCGTACGTAATGAGGCTGGTGCCGGCGCAGAGCGTGCGCGGGATCTCGGTGACGAGCATCGAGCGCTTGGCACCGGTAGGACAGCCGAAGCCGCAGTTGTTGAGCCCGACGCAGCGGTGCATGTCGCGCGGGTTGTCTTCGATGCGCCAGCCGAGGCGCGTCGCGCCCGCGACGAACAGCTCGTCGTTGCGGCCGAACGTATCCCTGTTCTGGAACTCGACGTGCAGGATCTTCTGGGCCCGCTCGAACCACGGCGCCATCGCTGCGGCACTGGTGGCTTCGAGATGGAAATCTTCGCTCCACTGCGCGAGCACACGCTCGGGGGTAGGCCACGACATGCCGCCGTTGACGGTCGTCGAGCCGCCGACGCAGCGGCCCTCCGCAAACAGAATCGGCGGGCGGCCCATGATCGACGACGTGCCTGCGTCGCGGTACAGGCGCTGAAGCGACGAGATGGGATCGGTGCGGAACGTCTCGGTGCGGTGCAGGCCGCCTTCCTCGACGAGCACGACGTCGTAGCCCGCGTCGCGAAGCATCGCCGCCGCCGGTGCTCCGCCGGCGCCGCTGCCGACGACGACGGCGTCGGTGACGATGCGACGATGGCCGGTAAACGTACGGCCGTCGTGCACGTTCGGATACTCGAGCGAGAATTCCGGCGGCACCGGATCGGAATCGGAAGCCGGCATCGTCGTCACGACGCGCCTCCGGCCGAGACCCTGCTTCGCGTCTCTTCGTAGCTGCCGTCGCCGGCCGCCTCGGCCGCGGGCGTGGCTGCTGCGCGAGCCACCGCGGCCGCGTTCGCTTCGGCGGCTTCGTGCAGGATGCGCTGCTGCATCACGCTCGCACGAAACCGCACGCGCTCGTCGGCGCGGCCCTGCCAGTCCACTTCCATGGCCTCGAGGATCTTCGGGTGCTGGTAGAAGCAGACGAAGACCAGCGCGCGCACTCCCTGGTACAGCAGCGACGGTGCGCTGCCGGCCCTCTCCCAGTGGTGCAGGTAGCGGGCGGCCGTCTCGTCGTCCATCGACGAGAACGTGCGGAAGCCCTCGCGGAACAGGAACGGACCGTACTCGAGAAGACGCAGGCCGAGCGGGAAACTGAGGCGGGTCGGCGCGGGAAGATACTCGAGGAAGCCGACCATCGACTGGCAGACCTCTTCGTCGACGTCGATGTCGAAAACGCCGCCTCGCGGCCGCATGACCTGGACCGCGTGCTTGAGGATGCGC
Source organism: Candidatus Binatia bacterium (assembly GCA_036493895.1). Classification (NCBI taxonomy): domain Bacteria; phylum Candidatus Binatota; class Binatia (SeqCode); species Binatia bacterium. The sequence goes on from DASXOZ010000014.1 coordinate 7,054, forward strand.
ATCGAAGTTGGACCGAGCACGTCTGTCTTCCTTCGCGTCTGCCGGCTGCGCGGCCGATTCTATCCTGCCTGTCGCGGCATGTCCTGCCCGCTCTCTGGACGGGCGCCGGGCGTGCCTTCGCGCGGCGGCAGCCCGAGCAGCGTCGTTGCCACCGGCCTCTTCGCTGCTATGATCCGCCGCGTCGTACGCCCGGCATGGGCGCACGGAGGAGTCTGTCCAATGACACAGGTGGGCGCCACGCTCAAGGAACTGGTTTCGCGCCCCTTGCCCGACGGCGCCGAAATCGCTGCGTTTCTCGACAACCTCACTCTCCCCGAACGCATCGCCGAATGCCGCAGCCTCGGCGGGACCCGCCTCCAGGCCGCGCTGTGGACTGCATGCCTCGGCGCGACCCGGGTCGACACCGACCAGATGGTGCCGCCGGATTATCCCGCGCTGCGTCCTGTCATCTTCCATGGCAAGAACTCGCTCCCGGCGTTCAGCGAGTTCCAGAAAATCTGCTTCCGGCCTGACTCTGCCGGCGATCACGTCGCATGGGGGTACAACGAGACGAAGATCCGCCAGTGGATCGGCTCGGGGTATTACGTGCTGCACGACACGCCGCAGGCGGCGCTCGGCGGCGCAGCCTTCGACTACACGATGCTTCCCGAAAAGACGCTGCCTGCGTGGCCGGAAGTGCGCACGAACAAGGCGGGGCTGTCGCGGTTCATTTACGCCGACATGCTCGACTACATGCGGCGGGTAGCGGCCGACGTCTTCATCGGCTCCGCGGTTCGTCGCGGCCGCGAGATGAAGAGCTACTTCATCGTCGTGCGCGAGCTGCTGGCGCAGTAGCACCCGAGCCGCGAGGCGGCGGGTTCGAGTCGCCCCGACCATGCACGCGCTTCAGCGCAATTGCGGCGCTGCGCGCAGCAGCGCAAAGGCGGCGCCGAGCGACACGGTCGTCGCCAGGATCATGTACGTGACGCCGAACAGGGAATTGGTGCCGAGCTCTTCGGGAGAGCGCACGGTGAACAGGTACATGTTCAGCGGCACCCAGCCCGCGTAAAGAATGCCCATCGGCAGCGCGAAGCGCCGCGAGCCCCACAGCCCCCACGCATAAATCCCGAGGTAGACGGCAAACAGCGGCGCGATGACGAGGTCGGGCGTGCCGTGCAGGCGGCGACCGAGGAACACCAGGCCGTGCTCGGGCTTCATCTCGAGCGGCTTGGTGAGATCGGAAAGCGCGAGGAGCCCGAACAGGACGGCGAACACCCGTAGCGATCTGCTCTTCATCGATGCGAATCCCCCGCAAGGCCGTGCCGGCGGCGACCAGCGTTTACGACGCCTTGGTTCCTTCGCGCGTCCGCATGTGGTGGCGCCGGAACTCCTTCGTATAGACCCAGTCGCGCCACGGCCGCCCGTCGGGAGCCTGCCCGTCCAAGGCGAGGCCAAGATCGACGATCATGCCCGGCTCCGTCATGCGATCCAGCGCAGCGAACGCTCCGCGCACGATGCGCCGCTGCTCCTCGACGTTGCCCGGCCTGCCGATCTCGTCGCCCATCGGATAATCGACGAACACCGCGCGCGGCGGCCGAACCTGGGCAGTGATGTCGCGACCGACCGTCATCGTCAGCGTCGCCACTCCCGTTTCCTCCAGCGCCCTTGCGACCAGACCGACCGTCTGGTGGCAGACCGGTCAAGCGGGAACGATGTAACACAGGTCGACGTTCTGCCTGGCGATGCAATCGATGACCTGCGGGACGAGCTCTTCCTCGACGCGACGCTGGGAGTAGATTCCTCCCATGAACGTGACGGCGTCGGGCGCGATATCCGCGATTGCGCCGTCCGCGCGCAACTCGCGCAGCCTGTCGATCGGAAACACGCAGTTCGGGTCCCTCTGCGCATCGGCAGTGGGATAACCGAAGTGCGCGACTCGAAGCCGCGAAACTTCGGTGTCCGCCGGCACGATGCGGATCGACGTGTCGTCCTTGAAATGGAAAGGCTGCTGACCTTCGACGTACACCCCTCCGCTGGCGACGAGCGCGACGCGGCAGGCTGAAACGGGCTTTGCAAGCGGCGTCCAGGGCACCGGGCGGCCGCGATTGTCCGTCCAGCGGTACGGCGGGAGCGGGTCGTAGAGCTCTCGGGTCCGCGCGATGTAGTCGACCGGCATCGGCTGCAAGTAGAGCGCGGGCACGCGTCCGACGGAAGCGGCGCCACTGCCAAATGAGCCCTGTTGTTGGCTGAGGTCGGCCGGACCGCTAGAAGCCGCCGTCATGAGCGAGCTCGTCTTCCATCAGTACGCGATGTCGCCGTTCTCCGAGAAGATCCGCAAGATCTTCGCGCTGAAGAACCTCACTTACCGCGAAGTGGACCAGCCGGCGTGGATGCCCAAGCCCCACCTGACGCCGATGACCGGCGGCTACCGGCGCATCCCGGTGCTGCAGATCGGCGCCGACGTCTACTGCGACAGCGCGCTGATCGCGCGCACCATCGAGCGTCACCATCCGTCGCCGTCGATCCATCCCGGCGGCAACATCGCCGCGGCCGAGGGCCTGGCGATGTGGGCCGACAAGACGCTGTTCTTCTCGACGGTGGCGCTGGTGTTCACGGCAATGGCCGACATCATCCCGTCCGAGCTCTTCGACGACCGGCGCAAGATGTTCCCGCAGATGAACCTCGAGGTGCTGCGCGCCGCCGTGCCCGGCTCGCGCGGTGCGCTGGCCTCCGCGTGCACGATGCTCGACGATTCGCTGTCGCGGGCCGCGCACGTGCTCGGCGACGCGTTCAGCGTCGCCGACGCGGCGCTCTACCACACACTGTGGTTCGTGCGCAGCGATCCCGCTTCGGCGCAGCTCATCTTTTCGAAGCCGAACCTGGCGGCGTGGTTTTCGCGAATCGACGCGATGGGAAGCGGCAATCCGGTGGCGATGAGCGGGGAAGACGCGATGGCGCTGGCGCGCTCGAGCGAGCCTGCCGACGTCGGCGATTCGGCGTCCGACGATCCATCCGGGCTGCGGCTCGGAAAACGGGTCGGCATCTGCTCGGACGACTTGCCGACGGACGTCTTCGTCGGCCGCCTGCTCGCACTCCGGCCGCACGAAATGGTCATCGAGCGCGAGGATCCAGCCGTCGGCCGCGTCGCGGTGCATTTCCCGCGCGCCGGCTACCAGGTGCGCGAGGTCTGAATCTTCCTCCGAGGCAGAGCGCTACAAAAAGTGCAGCGCTCTGCCCCGGATGCAAACGACCAGGTGTCGCGCGGATCGCGCGCGACGGCGCGTCAGCAGCGCTCGAGAATCGTCGCGATTCCCATGCCGCCGCCGATGCACATCGTCACCAGCGCCGTCTGCTTGTCCGTCCTTTCCAGCTCGTCCAGCGCCGTCCCGATCAGCATGCCGCCGGTCGCGCCGAGTGGATGCCCGAGTGCGATCGCGCCGCCGTTGACGTTGACGCGGTCGGGATCGACGCCCGATTCCTTGAGGAACTTGAGCACGACGGCCGCGAAAGCCTCGTTGACCTCGAACAGGTCGATGTCCTTCCACGTCATGCCGGCTTTCTTCAGGGCACGCTCGGAAGCCGGAGCGGGAGCAGTCAGCATGATCACCGGCTCGTCGCCGATGGTCGCCATCGAGAGGACTTTCGCACGAGGCGTGAGGCCGTGCTCCTTGACGTACTTCTGCGACGCGACGAGCACCGCCGAAGCGCCGTCGACGATGCCGCTCGAGGTGCCGGCGGTGTGCACGTGCGGGATTTCCTTGACGTTCGGGTACACCTGCTTCGCCTTGTCGTCGAAGGACAGCGTGTCGCCCTTCTGCACGTAGCCGCCCATCCCGGCAAACGACGGCTCGAGCCTGCCCAGGCCTTCCAGCGTCGTCTCCGGGCGCGGGAACTCGTCGACGTCGAGCACGACGTTGCCGTCGTAGTCGCGCACCGGCAGCAGGCTCTTCGAGAAGCGGCCTTCGGCCTGGGCGCGCTTGGCGTTCAGCTGGCTTCGCAGCCCGAACTTGTCGCAATCCGTACGCGAGAAACCCTCGCGAGCCGCGATGAGGTCGGCCGAAATGCCCTGAGGGACGAGCGGATGCGCCTCGCGCAGGTGGCGGTTGTGCGCATCCAGGCCCGACTTGTCGGCTCCCATCGGCAGGCGCGACATCTGCTCGACTCCGCCGCCGACGACGAGGTCCTGCATTCCGGAAGCGGCGCCCATCAGCGCGAAGTTGACCGCCTGCTGGCCGGAGCCGCAGTAGCGGTTGAGCTGCACGCCGGTGACTTCGTTCGGCCAACCCGCGTCCAGCACCGCGAAGCGCGAGACGACGCCGCCCTGCTCGGCCACCGGCGTGACGCAGCCGGCAACCACGTCCTCGACGTCCTTCGGATCGAAACCGTTGCGGTCGACGAGCGCTTTGAGGCAGGTGCCGAGAAGCTGGTGAGGATGAAGCCCGGCCAGACCGCCGGTCTGCTTGCCCTTGCCTCGCGGCGTGCGCACGGCGTCGATGATGTATGCGGTTCCCATGGTCTTTCTCCTTCCTTGATCGTGCTTGATAGTATCGGGTGTGCCGATCGTGCCGGCTGCGCCGGATCATCCGGCTCGTCTGTCTTGCTCGAAAAAATGCGTCCGATTCGTCCTGCGTCAACGGGCGCGCCTGCACGCGTCGCTGCGCCGCGCACTTGGCGCGGCGCCTGTCTCCGCGCTCACACGGCCGGCGTCAGCACGACGACGGGAATCTCCCTCGGTGTAATGCTCTTGTACACGGCGTACTGGGGATTGGAGCGCACCGCGGCGTCCCAGAGCCTCGCGCGCTCCTCCCCGCCGGCGACTCCGGCCACGACTTCCATTTTCCTCGCACCGACTTCGATGGTCGCGTGCGGCTGCGCCTGCAGGTTCAGGTACCAGACCGGATGCTTCTCGTTGCCGCCGTTGGACGCGATCAGCACGTAGCGATTGCTGTCGGTAATGTACGACAGGGGACAGGTGCGCATCTGTCCGGTCTTTCGTCCTTTCGTCGTCAGCAGCAGGTTGCTGACGGGCCCGGTGCGATGGCCGAAGCGTCCTCCGGTCATACGGTAGAGCCTGGTGTGCAGCTTGCCGACGTTCTTGTAGAAGCTGCTCTCGCCGAGGAACTTCCAGAACTTCTGCGCGGGCGTTTTGTCGGGCATCTCGTTGGTCCTTCGCGGCAAGCGGCGTCGGAAAGGCACCGATTCGCGCGAACGTCCTGCTTACTCTCTTTGCGCAGCCGGCGAAATCGGAGCGGCTAATCGTGCGGCAGGCCGAGCAGCCGTTCGGCGATCACGTTCTTCTGGATGTTCGGCGTACCGCCGCCGATCACGTAAGCGGGCCACGAGAGCATCTGGTGCTGCCAGCGCCCGCCGTCGACGACGGCGGCCGAGCCCTTGGCCAGGCCGCCGTAGCGACCTTCGATCTCGAGCGACAGGCGGCCGATTTCCACTTCGAGCTCGGCGCGAAGGAGCTTGTTGACCGACGTCTCGGCGCCGACCTCCTCGCCGCGAAGCTGGCGCGTGAGAAAGCGCAGCCCGGTAAGCCGCATCGCCTCGATCATCGTCTCCATGCGCGCGAGGCGCTGGCGCACGAACGGATCTTCGATCGCGCGGCGTCCGCCGCGGCTGCACCGCGCGGCAAGGCCCTTCAGGTCCTCCAGGGCGTGGACCATTGCCGTGACTTCGGCGATCGAGCTGCGCTCGTTGGCCAGCGCGTGCTTGGTGACTTCCCAGCCCTGTCCTTCGGCGCCGAGGCGGTTGGCCACCGGCACGCGCACGTCGTTGAAGAACACTTCGGCAAACGGCGTCTCGCCGTTCATCGTGCGGATCGGCTTCACCTCGATGCCGGGCGAATTCATCGGCACCAGCACGCAGGTGATCCCGTGGTGCTTGGTGGAGCTGGAGTCGGTTCGTACGAGCAGGATCATCCACTGCGCCCACATCGCAAGCGAGGTCCAGATCTTCTGGCCGGTGATCACGTAGTGGTCGCCGTCGCGCACGGCCTTGCACTGGAGCGAAGCAAGATCGCTGCCGGAGCCGGGCTCGGAGTAGCCCGTGCACCAGTGCTCTTCGGCCTTGAGGATCGGAGGAATGAAGCGCTTCTTCTGCTCGTCGCTGCCGTACTTGACGATGCCGGGGCCTACCCACGCAAGGCCCATGTACGAAAGGCCGAGCATCGGCGCGCGTGCGCTGCCGCACTCCTGCTTGAGGATCATCTGCTCGATCAGGCCGCCGCCCCCGCCTCCGACGTCTTTCGGCCACGAAAAGCCGACCCAGCCCTTCTCGTGCAGGGCCTGGTTCCACGCGAGCAGCTTCGGCAGGCGGTCCATCGCCGATTCGATGTCCTCGCCGCCTTCGGCGCCGGTGTTCGGATTGCTCGCCGCGAGGAACTCGCGCACCTCGCGGCGGAAAGCTTCTTCACGCTCGGAAAACGAGAAATCCATTGCAGCTCCTCGGAGACTCGCGGGACAACGCTGGCGGCGCGTCGCCCTTACAATCCCTGGCACGCGAGCAGGCGCTCGTGGTGGTATTCGGGCGTGCCGTCGATGCTGCGGCACACGCGGCCGCGCTTGTAATAGAGGTGCGCGTTGCACTCCCACGTAAAACCGACCGCACCGTGGATCTGGATTCCGTCTTCGCCGGCGCGATCGAGCGCGATCGAAGCGTAAGCCTTCGCCATCGAAACCTGTGCGCGAGCGTCTTCGAGGTGATCGACGGCCCACGAAGCGTAGTAGACCAGCGAGCGCGACGACTCGACGTCGACGAGGATTTCGGCCAGGCGGTGCTTGACGCCCTGGAAACGACCGATCGGCTGGCCGAACTGCTTTCGCACTTTCGCGTACTCGGTGGCCAGGCGAAGCGCGGCATCGGCGGCGCCGACCATTTCGGCCGCGAGCGTCACGGTCGCCGCATCGAGCACGCGCGAGAGCGCCGGCCAGGCGCGGCCCTTTTCGCCGAGCCGCGAAGAGTCCTGGACGACCACGCCGTCGAAAACGACTTCGGCTGCACGAATCGTTGCGTCCACGAGCTTCAGCGGCGTGACGGTGATGCCCGCGCTGCCGGCGGGAACCGCGAAGAGGCTGACGCCGGCGCCTTCGCGCGCCGCAACGAGAAATAGATCGGCAGCCTGGCCCCACGGCACGAACATCTTCCTGCCGCCGAGCGTGACACCGCCCGGGGAAGACGCGGCCTCGAGTGTGACGCCGTTCTCGGAGAGATCGTCGCTCTCTTCGAGCACCGCCAGCGTCGCGATCGTCTCTCCCGACGCGATGGAGGGCAGCCAGCGCTCCTTCTGTTCTTCGGAGCCCATGGCGCAAAGGGCCCTTGCGGCGGCCGCATCGGCGAGCAGCGGCGACGGCAGCAAGCTCATCCCTGCCTGCTCGGCCAGGACGACGAGGTCTTCCCACGCAAGACCGAGGCCGCCGTACTGCTGCGGAATGACGAGGGCCTGCCAGCCGAGCTCGGCCATCTTCTTCCAGAGGCCCGTGTCGTGCGGTTCGCGCGACGTCATGATCGTACGCACGCGCTCGAGCGGACACTCGGCATCGAGAAAGCGCCGGACCTGGGCCCGGAGCTGCTCCTGGTCTGCGCTGAACCCGAATTCCATGGCCGGGGGTCTTTCCACGCACCTTTACTATTTGCAAGACCCTGCATATAAGCGCGCCCACATTCGGCGCACGCGAGGCGAGCGCCTCAATTCCACGGAGGATTTTCGCGATGGCAGATTTCGGACTGAAGGGCCGCACGGCGGTCGTCACGGGCGCAGGCGGCGGTCTCGGTCGCACCCACGCCCTCCTCTTCGCCAAGCACGGCGCCAACGTCGTCGTCAACGATCTCGGCGGCTCGTTCAAGGGCGAGGGCAAGGGCTCGGAGATGGCCGACAAGGTCGTCGCCGAGATCAAGGCGATGGGCGGCAAGGCCGTCGCCAACTACGATTCGGTATCCACCGAGGAAGGTGCGGGCGGCATCGTCAAGAGCGCGATCGACGCGTTCGGCAAGATCGACATCCTCGTCAACAACGCCGGCATCCTGCGCGACAAGTCGTTCGTCAACATGACCGACGCCGACTGGGACCTCGTCTTCGCCGTGCACGTCAAGGGCGCCTACTACTGCACGAAGGCGGCGTGGGGCCACATGCGCGAGCAGAAGTACGGTCGCGTCGTGCTGACGTCGTCGGCCTCGGGCATTTACGGCAATTTTGGCCAGACCAACTACGCCGCGGCCAAGATGGGACTTGTCGGTCTCGGTCAGACGCTCGCGCTCGAAGGCGAGAAGCACAACATCCGCGTCAACATGATCGCGCCGGTTGCGGCCAGTCGCATGACCGAGTCGCTGATGCCGGCGTTCGTGCTCGAGAAGCTCAAGCCCGAGTGCGTCTCGCCGCTGGTCGTCTACCTCTGCTCGGAGAACATCGACGTCAACGGCGAGCTCTACGAGGTCGGCGCAGGCGCGGTGTGCCGCATCGAGAGCCTGCGCAGCAAGGGACTGGCGATGAATCCCGACGACATCTCGGTCGAAGCCGTCGCGGCGGCGTGGTCGAAGATCAACGACATGACCGACGCCCAGGTGCTGCGCTCGATCGGAGAGTCGACCCAGGCCACGCTCGCCCACTGCATGAGCTGAGGAACGGGCGATGCCGATCGACGTCCAGAAAGTGCTCGGCCAGGAGCTGGCCGCGATGCCCTTCGAATGGAAGGAGCGCGATGTGATCCTGTACGCGCTCGGGCTCGGCGTCGGCGTCGGCGAGGTGCCGACGAGCGAGAACGTGCTGCGCTACACGTACGAGAACCAGCTCAAGGTGCTCCCGACCTGGGGCGTGGTGCCGGCGTTTCCTGCGCTGACCGGCGTGCTGTCGGTGCCGGGCTTCGACATCAACCCGATGATGATCCTGCACGGCGAACAGATGACCGAGATGCTGTGCCGCGAGATTCCGACGCGCGCCGACACGGTCACCAGCGCCAAGGTCACGGGCATCTTCGACAAGGGCAAGGGAGCCCTGGTCACGCTGGTCGCGACGACGAAGACCAAGTCGGGCGACGAGCTGTTCCGCAACGAGTTCGGCATCTTCGTGCGCGGCGAAGGCGGCTTCGGCGGACCGGCCGGCCCGCCGCCGGGAAACGAAGCTCCGACGCGTGAGCCCGACGCCGTGCGCGAGCTGCCGACGATGCCGCACCAGGCGGTGATCTACCGCCTGAGCGGGGACTACAACCCGCTGCACATCGATCCGCAGTTCGCGGCATTCGGCGGCTTCGACCGGCCGATCCTCCACGGCCTGTGCACGTACGGCAACGTCGCGCGCGCCGTCATCGACGCATTCTGCGACGGCGATCCGTCGCGCTTCCGCTCGATCAAGGCGCGTTTTTCGGCGCCGGTGATGCCGGGCGAGACGATCGTCGTGAAGATGTGGAAGGATTCGCCGACCGACGTGCTGTGCGAGGCCGAGGTCAAAGAGCGCGGCCTGGCGGTGGTCAAGAACGCCCGCGTCGTTCTGCGCTGAGGCGGAAGGCGGCGTGGCCAAGCGCGTCCCTGCGAAAACGCCCGCGGCGGCGCGCAAGGCTGCCACTGCGACCGCCGCGCCGGCGCGCAGCCGATCGCGAACGGCGCAGGCGGCGAAAGCGGCAGAAGCGGGCGCCAGCCCGCGGCCGCTGCGGCGGCGAAATCGTGAACAGACGATCGGCGACATCCTCGATGCCGCCGAGGTGCTGCTCGACCGCAAGGGCCCGGACGGTTTCGGCCTTGCCGAGCTCGGGCGCGACGCCGGAGTCTCTTTCGGCCTGATCCACCACTATTTCGGCGGCAAGGAAGGACTGCTGCGCGAAGTGCTTCGCCGCACGCTGAGGCAGATCGGCCGCGAGATCCGCCGTATCCAGGAGACGGGCGAATTCTGGGATCCCCAGGCGCCGGCAGTCGTCGTCGTTTTCGATACGTACCTGCGAAAGCCCGGCTTCGCACGTCTGATGGCCTGGGGCCTTCTGAAGGGACTGCTCGGCGCCGAAGAGGTCTCGCGCGAGGTCCAGCGCGACCGCGAGGCGCTCGACTCGATGATCGATCGCCTGCGCGAGGGCATGCCGGGAGCGAGCCGGGTGGATGCGGCGGCGCTGACCACGCTGCTGACCAGCGCGGTGCTGGGCTTCCACCTGCTCAGGCCCCTGCTCGTGCAGACCCGCGGCTGGAACACGCGCTCGGACGAGATCCTCAGAGGGCAGCTCGTGCGGGCCATGACTTCGATCGCCAGGCCACGGGGCGGGGTGGCGTGAGCGGTGGGGTCAGGCACCAGGCGAATGGGGTCAGGCACCAGGCGAATGGGGTCAGGCAC
>DASXOZ010000015.1 GCA_036493895.1 Candidatus Binatia bacterium
GGGTGGGGTCAGGCACCAGCCGCATGAACTCAGCACCGACGACCAGTTGATACGGCTGGTGCCTGACCCCAGGCGACGACCAGTTGATGCGGCTGGTGCCTGACCCCATCAGACTGCGTAGTGCACCCGCTTCAGGTGCATCTTGCTGAAACGCAGCGGGCAGGTTTCGCAGGGCTCGCCCATGAACGTATAGGCGTACTGCACGCCTTTTTGCGTGCTGGTATGGCGGATCGCCTGCTCGTGGAAGATCCGCGACTCGCCGAGCCGCTCGGTCATGCCGGTGCGCTCGAGCGCTTCGGCAAGATCCTTTCTCACGCCCACGAGGATCAGATGCACGCCGCGCGCTTCGAGACGGCGGTGGAAGTCGTCGAGGATTCCCATGCAGACTGCGTCGGGGCTGCGCACCCGCTTGACGCGCAGCACGACGACGCGCGAGTCCGTCCCGATGCGCGATTCGATCTCCTCCAGGTACTGCTCCAGGATCGGAGCCGACCCGAAGAACATCTCGCCTTCCAGACCGAAGATCAGTACGCGCCCGCAGACGACGTCGCCTTCGAGACGCTCGTGGATCACGCCTTCGGGCGTCACGACGAACTCGGTCAGCAGCATCCGGGCCGCGCGGGGCACGACGAGCAGGAACGACATGAACACGCCGATCAGCACGCAGAACTCGACGCTGATCGCGATCGCGGCGATGGCCGTGACCGCGACGATCACCATGTCGAAGCGCGACGCCTTGACGTGGTAGCGCAGCGCCTTCCAGTCGACCATCTTGTAGCCGGAGACGATCAGCAGGCCGGCCATCGCCGAGCGCGGGATGTAACGCGCGTACGGCGCGAACTCGACCATGATCGCGGCCACCGCGACTGCCGAAATGAACGACGACCACTGGGTGACCGCGCCCGCCTGCTGGTTGATCGCCGAGCGCGTCAGCGAGCCCGAGCCGGGAAAACACTGGAATAACGAACCGGTCAGGTTCGCGACACCCTCCGACAGGCACTGCTGGTTGATGTCGAGCTTCTGGCGGGTCTGCCCCGAGATGACCTTCGCCATCGAGATCGCCTCGAGAAGTCCGAGCATCGCGATCGCAAGGGCGCTGGTGGCAAGAGGCCTCAGGTACGGCGTGTCGAGCTGCGGCAGCGTGAACGGCGGCAGCGTGTTCGGAATGTCGCCGACGAGCTTGACGCCCTGCGCTTCGAGCCCGAAGTGCGCTGCAACGAAGGCCATGACGACGATCGTCGTCAGCAGGTCCGGGAACAGCCGAAGGCCGACTTTCGACTTGATCCAGCGAAGCGCGACGACGAGCGCAACGGCGCCGACACCGACCTCGAGCGTCGGCACGTGCACCGCGCCGCCCTGGGTCATCGTCTCCCAGAAGCGCACGAGAAACGCCGAATGCACGTCTCCGACAGCCTTGAGCCCGAGAAGGTTCTTCAGCTGGTCGAGAAAGAGAAGCCCGCCGGCACCGAGCGTGAATCCGACGATGACGGAGTTGGAGACGTAGCGTGTAAGGTCGCCGAGCTGCAGCAGCGTGATGCCGATCTGGATGCAGCCGACGAGGAACGACAGCATCACCGCCGCGGCGACCCTCTGCTCCGGAGGCACGATCGCGAGCGCGCTCAGCAGCGCGATCGAGATCGCGTTGGTCGGGCCGTTGACGAGCTGGCGCGACGAATCGAACATCGCGCCGGCGCCGGTCATCACGATGGCCGTGTAGAGGCCGTACTGGGGCGGCAGGCCGGCGACGATCGCGTAGGCCATTGCCTGGGGCACCGCGACGGTGGCGACGGTCAGCCCGGCGATGAGGTCCGCGCGAAGATCCCGCCAGCGATACGTGCGAAGGGACGCGATCGCGGGGAGACGCTGCAGGAGCAGGCTCTGCGGGGCTTCGGCGGCTGGCATGGGGGATCGGCGCGGAAGGCGCGACGGGGGCTTGTACCACAGGCGGCAGGGCTGTGCAGTCACGAACTCCATGCCGTTTGCGGCAGAAAAAAAGAGCCTGAGCCGGCCTGTAAGCCGGATTCTGTGCGACCGCACGAGGCGGTCCGGCAGTCATTCCTCTAGGCCGCCGGTTGCCCGGCGGCTCGAGCGACCTTGACCCGGAGGCCTATGGGCGAGCAGCCCGCCTCCCTATTCGGTCTTGCTCCGAGTGGGGTTTACCGAGCATCCGCCGTCACCGGCAGATCTGGTGAGCTCTTACCTCACCGTTTCACCCTTGCCGCGCCCTGTCGTTTCGGACCGGATGCGGCGGTCTTTTCTCTGTGGCACTTTCCCCGCCTCGCGACGGGCCGTCATTAGCGGCCACCCTGCTCTATGGAGTCCGGACTTTCCTCCCGCACTGCATGCCGCAGTGCCGGCGACTGCCCGTCCGGCTCAGGCTCCGCGGCGACTGTAACAGTGCTGGGGTCAGGCACCAGCCGCATGGGGACAGGCGATTTTCCTCTGGTGCCTATTCCTCTGGCGCCTTATTCCTCTGGTGCCTTATTCCTCTGGTGCCTGACCCCATTCCTGTGGTGCCTGACCCTATTCCTCTGGTGCCTGACCCCATGCTTGATGAGAATGAGGGGGATGGTGCGCGGGGCGGATGTCGTTGTTTGCGGCGCCGGGCACAACGGGCTGGTTGCCGCTGTCTTGCTGGCCCGCGCCGGGCTCGACGTTCTGGTGCTCGAGGAAAAGCCCGTCGTCGGCGGCGCCGCGCGCACCGAGCATCCCTTCGCAAGAGCGCCGGGCCTCGGCGCATCCACAGGGGCCTACCTTCTCGGCCTCGTGCCGCCCGAGCTTCTTCGCGAGCTCGACATCGAGTTGCCGCTGCTGCGCCGCGACCCGCACTACTTCCTGCCGACGACCGGGTCGCGCTACCTGCTGCTCGGCTCCGACGAGGATGCCACACGCGAGCAGATCCTTTCGTTCTTCTCGCGCGAAGACTGGCTCGCGCATCGCGCTCTGCAGGACGACCTCGCGCAGATCCGCGACGACGTCGCGCCCGCGTGGATGGCCGATCCTCTTCCGCTCGAGGAGACGGCGCAGCGCTACGTGCGGCCCGCGCTCCGGCACGCATTCGTCGACCTGTGCCGAGGCTCCGCCGTCGACTGGCTCGACCGCTACGGATTCCGCAGCGACCTGTTGCGCGCGATGTACGCGGTAACCGACGGCGCGCCGGGCCTTCACGGAGGGATCGACAGCCCCGGCAGCGGAATGAACTTCCTGGTCCACAACATGTGCCGGCTGCCCGGCGCCGGCGGCACGTGGATGATCGTGCGCGGTGGAATGGGAACCGTGACTTCGATGCTGGCTGCGGAGGCAATCCGAGCGGGAGCGCGCATCGAAACCTCCCGCGCGGTCACCGCGATCACGCATGAGCGCGGCGTCGTGCGCGGCGTCGTCGTCGGCGAAGCAGACGAAATCCGCGCCCGCGCCGTCGTCGCCGGATCCGACCCTTTCCGCATGCGTGATCTTCTGGGCCGGGAAACGCTGCCTCCCGGGTATAACGCCCGCATCGACGGCTTCCTTCGCGACGGGCGCACGATGAAGATCAACCTCGCGCTGAAGAGCCTGCCGCGCTTTTCCTGCCTCGGAGGCGAGACGGGCCAGCATGCATCGACGATCCACATCCTTCCGGACGAGGACGACGTGCTCGGCTGCCTTCGCCGCGGATTTGCGGAGGCCGAAGCGGGCCGCCTGGCCGAGTTTCCTGCGATCGAAATGTACATCCACACCGCCGTCGATGCTTCGCTGCGCGACGACGAAGGCCGCCACAGCGCTGCGCTGTTCGTGCAGTGGGTTCCCTACGAGCTTTCGTCGTCGAGCTGGGACGCCGAGCAGGAGCGCTACGCCGAACGCCTTTGCAGGCTTTGCGACCGGTTTGCGCCCGGATTCTCCGATCTCGTCGTCGACTCGTTCGTGCTGACTCCGCCCGGCATCGAAAAGCACTTCGGAATCACCCGCGGGCACATCCATCACGTCGACAACAGCTTCGGCTTCGGCGAGCGACCCGATTACGCGACGCCGGTGGCTGGAGCGTGGTGCTGCAGCGCCGGCACGCACCCGGCCGGTTCGGTGATCGGAGTGGCCGGCTGGCAGGTCGCACGCCGGGTGCTGGCCGAGCTGGGAGTGGCAGCGCAGTCGCGCTGAGTTGTGCGGGAATCGCGCCGGGAGTCAGGCGCCAGCGCGAATGGACGTGGAGGGCTGCGGAACAACCCCTGCTTTCGGTCCGGGGCTTTTCCAGAGACTGGCTAGCTCATCGCTCGCCGCGGTCTGCGACTGCGCCCGTCTCGGTGACGAGCGCGAACAGGATGCGCTGGCACATCGGGCAGACGCGCACCGAAGCCGTGCGTCGCACCTCGAGGAGGGTCTGGGGCGGGATCTGCACGTGGCATCCCCCGCAGCAGCCCGTCATGTCCACCTCGACGACGGCAATCCCCGCACGCCGCTCGAGCAGCGAGTCGTATTTCTTGCGCAGCGCCTGCTCGATGCCGGATGCCGCGCCGTCGCGGGCCTCGCGTTCGGCCGCCAGCTCGGCGCGAAGCGCTTCGATTCGCGCTTCGGCTTCGCTGACCTGGCGATGGTCCTGGTTCTCGAGCTCACTGCGCTCGACCTTGGCCATTTCGATCTGCTTTTCGAGATCCTCGACGCGAGTCATCGCGTCGAGAAGGACCGTCTCCGACTCGCGGATCTCCTCGAGCGCCGCCGTCACTTCGTCCTGGCCTGCGCGTACTTCTTTCTCGTTGCGTGCTTTCTGCGCGCGCTGGCGCTTGTGCTTGAGCGCTTCCTGCAGGTCCTCGACCTTGCGCTCGGCGAATGCGCGCTGGGCAACCGAATCCTTGCGGGAAGCGGCCAGAGCGTCGATCCTGGCCGTGCAGGCGGCAATGGCCGCGCGGCGCGCCGCCAGTTCGGCCTCGTAGCGGCCGATCACGCGCTGCTTCTCCTGCAGGCGCGAATCGAGGGCCTGGAGCTGGAAGAGCATCTCGAGCTGGCTGGACAAATCGCTTTCCTTACTTCTGCGCCCGCCGGGCGCGTGCTCCTGCGCCCGCCGGGCGCGTCGTCGTGCGAAGGACTGGGCCCACCAGGACTTGAACCTGGGACCAGAGGATTATGAGTCCCCCGCTCTAACCACTGAGCTATGGGCCCGCGCGTCCGACGAGAAAGGGCCCATCCGCTGTGTTGGACCCGGCTCCGATCGCTACCTCGTACAGGAAGGACGCGTCCGCTCGCGGCGCCGGGTCCGCCTTGCAGCCGGGCCCCTTGTCGCTGTCCGCGGATGCGGTTCCTTGTGCACCGTCACGAAATGAAGCCTTTCAATTTCTTGCTTCGAACCGAGAGCCTCAGCTTGCGCAGCGCCTTGGCCTCGATCTGGCGGATGCGCTCGCGCGTGACCGAGAAGCGGCTCCCGACCTCTTCCAAGGTATGGTCGGTTTTTTCGCCTATGCCAAACCGCAGCCTGAGGACCTGCTCCTCGCGCGGAGTCAGCGACGAAAGCACCTGGCGCGTGCGGTGCTGCAGGTTGCTCTTGACGACGGCCTCGGCCGGAGACACGGCGCGCTGGTCTTCGAGGAAGTCGCCGAGATGGCTGTCTTCCTCGTCGCCGACCGGCGTTTCGAGCGAGATCGGCTCACGCGTGATCTTCAGGATCTTGCGCACGCGCTCGGGCGCCATGTCCAGGAGCTTGGCAACCTCGGCGTCGGTGGCCTCGCGGCCGTTGTCCTGGTGGAACTGGCGCTTGGTGCGAATGATCTTGTTGATCGACTCGATCATGTGCACGGGGATGCGGATCGTGCGCGCCTGGTCGGCGATCGAGCGCGTGATCGACTGGCGGATCCACCACGTCGCGTACGTCGAGAACTTGTAGCCGCGGCGGTAGTCGAACTTGTCGACGGCCTTCATCAGGCCGATGTTGCCTTCCTGGATCAGGTCGAGGAACTGAAGTCCGCGATTGTTGTAACGCTTGGCGATCGAGACGACGAGGCGAAGGTTCGCCTCGATCAGCGCTTTCTTGGCTTCGACCACCTCGGATTGGGCACGCGTCAGCTCGCGCATCATGCGCGCCAGCCCTTCCTCGCCCATGCGCATCGCCGCGAGCAGCACGTCGACCTCGCGCGAGGCGGCCACGATCTGCTGCGCCGAATCGCGAATCGCATCGGCGCCCATGCGAAGCGTTCCGCAGATGCGCTGGTCGGTGGTGCGATCGCGGCCGAGCTGGCCCGCGTAGTCGATGATCTGGTCGGCGCGCCGGCCGGTCTTGCGCTCGGCTTCGTCGAGGATGGCCAGCCGGCTCGCGAGCGCGCGATGAGCCTCGTCGATGCGCACGACGGTGGCGGCCACCTGGTCGGGATGCAGAGGGATCTCGCGCAGGGTGGCGAGCATCTCGTCTTCGAGCCCCTCGATCGCCTCTGCGTTCTTCTGGTCGTAGGCCGCTTCGATCCTGGTGACCAGCTCGCCGGCGCGGGCGAGCAGCTCGGTGACGCGCGCAAAAGCCTCGGCCTCCTCTTCGGCCGCCGTAATCGCAGCAGTTTCCTCGACTTCTTCGGGAGCGACTTCCTCGGGAGTTTCGGGGACGGCGTTTTCGACGGCGGCTTCCTCGTCGAAGGCTGCCTCCGGATTGAAGTCGCTGCTCTCGGTCTCCTTGACGAGCGAGCGCACGCGCAGGCGCCCCTCGGCGAGACCCTGGATCATCGCTTCGACCTGGCGGCGGCCGGCGGCGGAGCGGAACGCGAGCGAGAACACGCGAAGCTCGGCCTCTTCGATGCGACGCGCGATCGTGACTTCGCCTTCGCGCGACAGAAGCGGCACCGCTCCCATGTCGCGCATGTAGATGCGCACGTAGTCGGCGACGCTTTCGCTGGTTTCGAACTCGCGTTCGTCGGCGGCTTCGGCGGCTTCGGCCTTCTGCGCGGCCGGACCTCCGTCACGAACCTCGATGTGGCCTTCGCGCAGCGCGGCCAGCACGCCCATGATCTCGTCCTGCTCGACCAGCTCCGGGTCGAGCGCTTCATGGACGTCATCCAGCGTGACGTAACCTTTGGACTTGCCGAGCTCGAGCAGCTCGCGCACTCCGCTGCTGTCGTCCTCGTCCCCGGTCGGCTCGACGACGTCGGTGCCGGAGGATCGTGGATTCTTGCCGCTCTTGCGTTCGGTCATTCTGCTCCCGACATCCGTCAGCGCGATTTGGCGCCCTTCATCCTGTTCCAACGTTCCAGGACCACTGCCGCGCCGGCCTCATCGCCGATCTGCTCGAGGCGGCGAAGCTCGGCCAGCATGCTGCGACGCCGCACCTCGCTGGCTTCGGCATCGAGCCGGCCGAGGCAATCGGCCAGCACCCGCTCACGCGCTTCGTCTTCGGCGAAAGCCGGATCGTCCTGAAGACGGCGCACCAGGCGTCCGCGCAGCCCATCCTCGAGACCGGCCAGGATCTCGCCCGGCACGAAACCACCGACCGTGGCACGCGCCGTAAAGATGTCGGCCGCGATCGTCGCCCAGGGCTCCGCGTGAAGCTGTGCCACGATATCGCGCCCTTCGAGACGATCAATGCACCCCGGGTCGGCGAGCATCACTGTAACCAGCAATTCGTCGACTCCGGGGGGACCGCTCGCAAGAATCGTCACCGGACCCGCGCCGCTCACGGGCGCCTTCTGCACAGGACGTCCCTGCTGGCGCAAGACCTGTTCGGAGATTCCGGTCCACAGCGCGGCTTTCTTGACGAAGTCGTCATACTCGAACGGGTTCGCAACCTTACGAAGGACCTCGGCCAGCTCTGCCCCCGCTCGCGCCGCGCCGCCGGCGCCACCTGCGGCCTGCGATACGTAGCGAGCATAGGCTTCGACCAGAGGCCGGGCCGTCGCGACCGCCGAGCGCAAAGCAGACGCGCGCTGGCTCCGCACAAAAGTATCGGGATCTTCGCCGTCGGGAAGAAACACTGCACGCGCCCAAAGCCCTGCTTCGACGAAAAGTGGAAAGCTGCGCGCGGCGGCTCGACGCCCCGCGTCGTCCCCATCGAACAGAGCGACGACGTCGTCGCAGTAACGTCGCATCAGGCGGGCCTGGTCCACCGTCAGCGCAGTGCCGCAACCGGCGACGACGTTGGTGATGCCGGCCTGCGACATCGCGATGACGTCGAGGTAGCCCTCGACCAGGATCAACTCTCGCGACGTCGCGCCGCCAGAAGCCGGAGCTGCGGCGACCGTCGCGGCGCCGTCTTCGGCGGAAGCGGGCTTTCGCCGTTCTGCTTCGCGCGCCTCGAAGAGGCCGTACAGCACGCGCCCTTTGTGGTAGGCCTGCGAATCGCTCGAGTTCAAGTACTTCGGTCCCTCGCCCTCGCCGATGCGGCGCGCTCCGAAACCGAGCGTGCGCCCTTGCGCATCGCGGATCGGGAACATCAGCCGGCCGCGAAAGCGGTCGTACGCCGATCCCCCGCGAAGACCGACGAGGCCGATGCGCTCGCCGAGTTGGAGGTCGTGCTTTTCTCGCCGAAGGAAGGTAGCGAGCGCGTCACCGCCGGCAGGTGCGGCGCCGACGAAGAAACGCTCGCGCGAAGCCTCGACGATGCCGCG
Source organism: Candidatus Binatia bacterium (assembly GCA_036493895.1). Lineage (NCBI taxonomy): Bacteria > Candidatus Binatota > Binatia (SeqCode) > Binatia bacterium. Next base: position 8,544 of record DASXOZ010000015.1, read on the forward strand.
CTCGTCGAGGTAGGCGCGCACGGTGTCGCCGAACCCCGCGCGTTCCAGGCACGCACGGTAGAACTTCGCGGCCGACGCGAGCATCGCCGAGGCAGCATCGCGTTCGGAGGTTGCCGCCGAGCCGCCTTCGTCGGGCACGTCGATGCCGTAGTGCGAGGCGACTTTCCTCACTGCCTCGGGAAACGCCAGGTTCTCCATCTGCATGACGAACTTGAAGACGTTGCCGCCCGCGCCGCAGCCGAAGCAGTGGAAAAAGCCTCCTTCGTCGCTGACCGAGAACGACGGCGTTTTTTCGCCGTGGAAAGGGCAAAGACCGATCAATCCCCTTCCGCTTCGCTTGAGAGAGACGTACGCGGAAATGAAATCGGAAATCTTCGCCGCCTGGCGGACCTCGGCGATCTTCTGCTCGGCGATCATCGCGCGTAGTCGCCGCCGTCGTCGCGACGAGTGGTGCCCGAGTCGCCCCGGCGGGCCGCACCCGGATCGTCGTGATGGACCGGCTCGGCGCGACGTGCCGAACCCGAATCTTCGTGGCGGGTCGCGCCGTCGTCGCTGCGATGCGGCGAGCCGGGATCGTTGCCCCGCGGCGGCTCCTGGCCCTTGCCCATCGCGTCGGCGGCAGCGGCCGCGCGACGCGCCGCATCCTCGAACTCCTGGCGGTTGAGGATCGGGATGTCGTCCTTGTGTGCAATCGCCTCGTCGATGACCGCACCGGCAAATCCCGCCAGCGGCGGTCCGAGCACCGACGTGCTGAAGCGCTCGTCCAGCGTCAGCATCGTTTTCTCGAGAGGAGTCGCCGCGGCCTCCGTGCCGGCGCCGCCGTGGCGCGGAAGCTGGTGCGCGAGCACGACGAAACCCCCGAGCACCAGCGCCGAGACCACCAGCGTAAGAGCCGCAGCCAGGACGCGGCTCGGCCTGGACAGTCCGAGCCCGAGCACGCGCGAGACGATGAACGCGAGCAGGCGGATGACGATCACGATCGCGAGGAACGTGACGAGCGGGGCCAGCATGTCGAGGAAGATCTCGGCCTGGGGCGGAATCCGGGCAGCCAGTTGCTGGCGGACCAGGTCGGACCAGTCCGGAGTCATGACGAAGGCGGCCACAGGGGCCACGTAGCCGGCGATCGTCCCAACGAGGCCCCGGGACCAGCCACGCAGCAACGCCAGAAGGAGGATCAGGGCGAAGATGGGATCGACCGGATTCAATTCGCGTCGCGCGTCCCCGCCGCGCCCGCATCCGCGGGCGCGCAAGCCGGACGCCTCGGCATGATCCCGAGCGAACGGCGGGGAGTCAACGCCGGCGGCGCAGGCGCGCTACTGGCCCGCGACGCCCGGTCGTGTAAGGTTTGGCGCCAACACCCCTACGGATACCCCGCACGATGCACCAATTGAGCCTTTCCAAGACCCTCTTCCGGCCACGTCTGCGCGCAGCTACGGTCATTGCGGCCCTGGCCGCAGCCGTTGCCTCAGGTTGTTCCATGAACCAAGCCCCTGTCCTTGGCCCCCACCAGGCCGACACCCGCATCTTCAAGCTGGCCAACGGCATGAAGGTCGTGATCCGCGAGGACCACTTCGCGCCGGTCGTGGCCGAGCAGGTGTGGGTCCAGATCGGAGGCGCCGACGAGATCGGGGCGGAGGCCGGGGCGGCCCACGTCCACGAGCACATGCTGTTCAAGGGAACGGCGCGGCGCGGCGTCGGCGAGATCGCGAGCTCGGTGGAATCGTCCGGCGGCTCGATCAACGCGTGGACGTCGTGGGACCACACGGTCTACCACCTCGTGCTCGCCTCGCGCTTTGCCGGAGAGGGCATCGACATCCTGGCCGACGCGATGCAGAACTCGTCGTTCGATCCGGGCGAGCTCAAGAAAGAGCTTGGCGTCGTGCTCGAGGAGTGGAAGCGGGGCCAGGACAATCCGTCCAACCGCGTCTACGACATGATGTTCGACACCGCGTACCAGTCGCACCCCTACAAGCGGCCGGTGATCGGCACCGAGGCGTCGATCAAGGGCCTTTCGCGCGAGCTGATCACCGGCTTCTACAAGCGCTACTACGCGCCGAGCAACATGACGCTGATCGTCGTCGGCGACGTCAACGCCGACGAGATGCAGCGCGAGATCCAGCAGAAGTTCGGCGGATTTGCCGACCACGACGTCCACCGCGGCAAGCGCCCGGCCGAGCCGCTTCAGAAGGAAACGCGCTTTGCGGGCGCGACGATGGACGTGCAGGAAGCCCAGCTCGCGGTCGGATTCCACATTCCCGATGCCAACGCGAAAGACACGCCCGCGCTCGACGTGCTCGCCCACATCCTCGGTGGCGGCGAAAGCTCGCGCGTGTACCGCCACCTCGTCGCCGAGCAGTCGATCGCGACCAGCGCCAGCGCGTTCGCGTACACGCCGTCCGATCCCGGTCTTTTCCTGATCAGCGCTTCGTACGAGGCCCCCGACGAGAAGAAGGTGCTCGGGGCGCTTCTCGAGGAGACCGCGAAAGTTCGCGACTTCCCCATCACCGACGAGGAGCTCGCGCGCGCCAAGACCAACCTCGAGAGTGACTTCGTATTTCGAAGCCAGACGGTGCAGGGCCAGTCGCGCGAGCTCGGCTACGCGATCGTCGTCCACCACGATCCGAACTACGCCGACAAGTACATCCATCAGATCCGCGCCATCACGGCCGCCGACGTGCAGAAAGTCGCGCGCAAGTACCTCACCACGGAGAACATGAGCGGCGTCAGCCTGCTACCCACCGGCAGCCACGAGGGAGTCGACGTTACCTCGCTCAAGGCAGCCGGCGCCGTGCTCGCGAGCAGGAAGCCGACCGTCGAGGCTTCCTCCAAGCTCGCCGTCGCGAAGACCGGCACGGCGGCGACGGGCATGCGGCCGGATACCGAGCCGAAACGGGTGGTGCTGCCCAACGGCGTGCGCCTGATCGTGCAGGAGCACCACGCGGTGCCGATGTTCTCGATCCGCGCCGCGGTGCTCGGCGGCCTGCTCACCGAGAGGCCGCAGAACAACGGGATCTCCAACTTCGTCGCCGAAATGCTCACGCGCGGCACCGAGAAGCGCTCGCGCGAGCAGCTTGCCGCCGACATCGAATCGATCGCCGGCGAGGTCGGCGGCTTTGCCGGCCGCAGCTCCTTCGGCGTTTCGGGAACGTTCCTTTCGGAGTACCTCGACGAAGGCCTGAAGCTGACGACCGAAGTGCTGCTCGATCCGTCGTTCCCCACCGACGAGGTGGAAAAGACCCGGCGCGAGCTCCTGCTGGCGATCAAGAATCGCGCCGACGAGTCGGCGCAGGTGGCCTTCGATCTCGCGTACAAGACCGTCTACCCCGACCATCCTTACGGGATGACGTCGCTCGGCGAGGCCGAGAGCGTCTCGCATCTTTCGGCCGAGAACCTGCGCCACTACTACGAATCGGTGCTCGATCCGGACAGCCTCGTCGTCACCGTCGTCGGCGACATCGACAGCGACGCGGTGATCGCGCGCCTGTCGAAATCGCTCGCGCGCGTGCAGGGCGACGGCGTGCCGTTCGTCGATCCGCCGCCGGCGGCCAGGCCGACGCGCATCCGGCATGCGCACATCGACACGAATCGAAAGCAGAGCCACATCGTGGTCGCGTTTCCCGGCGTCGCGATGAAGGACCATGACCGCTATCCGCTGTCGGTGCTCGATACCGTGCTGTCGCGCCAGGGCGGTCGCCTGTTCTACGAGCTGCGCGACAAGCAGGCGCTGGCGTACACGGTCAGCTCGTTCTCGACCGAGGGCTTCGACCCCGGCCTGCTCGGCGGCTACATCGCGACCGACCCGGCCAACGAGGGAAAGGCCCTGGACGGGCTGCTGACCGAGTTCGGCAAGATCCGCGACGGCGACGTCAAGGCCGAAGAGCTGCAGCGGGCGCAGCGCTACCTGATCGGCAACTACGAGATCGCGCTGCAGACCAACAGCGCCATCGCCGAGAACATGACGTTCAACGAGCTGTACGGACTCGGCTATCTCGAGGGTCGCAAGTACGCCGAGCACATCAACGCGGTCGACGCCGCCGCGGTGCGCGCGGCCGCCGAGCGCTTCCTGACGCTGGACACGCGCGCCGAAGCCATCGTCGGGCCCCCGCGAAAGTGACGCCTTACCGGGCTTCGACGACGCGCTCGGGGAAATCGCTGAAGAGGGCGTCGACGCCGTAGGCGAGCATGCGCTCGATGACGGACGCGGAGTTGGCCGTCCAGGCCCACACGTTGCGCCCCGCGCCGTGGCAGCGCGCGACGACCGCCTCGCTGACGAGCGACACCGGCGGATGCACATTCTCGGCGCCGATCTCCGCTGCGCAGGCGAGGGCATGCTCGATTCCCGAGGAGTCGACGAGCACGCCGATGCGCGCCTCCGGCATCACGGCGCGCAGCACGCGCAGCGCATCGTGATCGAACGACGAGAACATCACGGCCGCAGCGGCACCGCGCCCTCGCACCGCCTCGATGCAGGCATCGACGATCTCCGCGCGGCGCACGCTGTGCTTGATCTCCAGGTTGAGCAGCGTGCGGTGCGAGTAGCTGGCCAGCACCTGGTCGAGCGACGGCAGGTGCGCGCGCACTCCGCGCCAGGATCCGGCATCGGCGCGCTGCAGCTCGTCGAACGTCGCGCCTTCGACCGGGCCGCAGAGATCGGTCGTGCGATCCAGCGTATCGTCGTGAATGACGACGGGAATTCCGTCACGGCTGAGCGCGACGTCGAACTCGAGGCCGTCGGCGCCGAGCGCGAGCGCTTTCTCAAAAGACGGCATCGTGTTCTCCGGCAGGTGTCCCGCCGCGCCGCGATGACCGATTGCGAGCACTCGCCCCATCGCCGCGTTTGTATCAGCGAAATCGGCTTGGCGACAATTGCGCGGCCATCCGCGCAGACTCCGCCACGAAGAGCGACCATTGCCGCAACGCTGGTTTGAAATCGCGCTCGAGGTGCCCGCTTCGCTGGTCGACGAGGCCGCGGCCCTGCTCGACTTCGCCGGATTCGGCGGGGTCGAGGTGCGCGATCGAACAGACCCGGCCCAAGTCGTAGTCGTCGTCGAATGTGAGAATGATCACGATGCGGGCGAGCGCGCCGCAATCGCACGCGACGCCGTCGCTGTGCTCGGCGGGGCACCGGCTGCACGCATCGTCGAGCTCGACCCGAAAGTCTGGACCGAAAACTGGAAGAAGCATTTCGCGCGCCGCACGTTCGCCGGCCGCGTCGAAGTGCGTCCTCCGTGGGAGCAGCCGAGCGCGGAAGAAAACGGTCTCGTCTCGATCGTCATCAATCCCGGCATGGCCTTCGGCACCGGGCTCCACGAGACGACGGCCGGCTGCCTCGAGCTTCTGGCCGAAGAGTTGCGCCCCGGCGACCGCGTCGCCGACGTCGGCTGCGGGTCGGGGATCCTCGCCATTGCGGCTGCGCGGCTCGGCGCCTCGTTCGTGCTGGCCACCGACGTCGATCCCCTTGCCACCGAGGCGGCGGCGGAAAATGTCGCTGCCAATTCGGTGAACACGCTCGTACGCGTCGAGATGGAGGAGGGCGAGCTCGGGATTCCCGAGTGGGAGACCAATGCGCGTCCGGGTTTGTCCACAGCCCGCAGTGACGCCGACAAAACATCGGCAACGCCGCTAAGTGGCAGTCGCGCCAAGGCCGGAGGAAGCGGAACGGGCATTCGCGCCGCCGCCGCGGGGAGCTTCGATCTGGTCGTTGCCAACATCCTGGCCGAGACTCTCGTCGAGCTTCGCGACGTTCTCACCGGCGCCGTGCGCGCCGGGGGCACCCTCATCCTCTCCGGAATCGAGGCGCGGAGGTTGAAAATCGTCGAAGAGGCTTTTATCCGTTCCCCTTGGTGCATCGCTCGAGTCCTCGCAAGGGGCGAGTGGGTTTCTCTCTCGGTGCACCACCAGGCCTTGGCAGAGCCCGTGCGCGCGCCTAGCGTGACGGTGCGAGGCCGGGCTCCGGGAGCTCCCTGAAGAATGATCTCCGCACTGGCCACTCCGACTCTTCCGAAGACGCGCATTTTCGTCGAGCCCGCGCATCTTACCGCCGACCGCGCAGTGCTCAGCGGAAGCAGCCATCATCACCTGCGCAACGTGCTGCGCTTCAAGCCGGGCGACGAGCTCGTCGTATTCGACGGCAGCGGACGCGAGTGCTTCGGAGTGCTCGAGCTGTTCCAGGGGGAGACTGCCGTGGTGCGCATTCTCGGTGATGCCGGACGCAGCACCGAGTCGGCCCTCGACCTGTGCATCGCCCCCTGCCTGGCCAAGGGCAAGAAGATCGACCTCGTCGTCGAAAAAGCGATCGAGCTCGGTGCCGACCGCATCTGCGGCGTCATCTCCGAACGCAGCATCGGCCGGCTCGAGCCAACCCAGGCGATGGAAAGAGTGGAGCGCTGGAGGCGGGTGGCCAGGGCAGCTGCCGAGCAGTGCGGCCGCACCGTGCTGCCGGTCATCGAGCGCATCCGCACTTTCGAAGAGTTCGTCGCGAGCAAGCCGCCCGACACGCTCGGGCTGCTGTTCACCACGGCCGCCTCCCAGACCCCGGCAGCAACACTGCGGCGCAACCATCCGGACGTCGTGCGCGTGATCGCGCTCATCGGGCCGGAGGGCGGTTTTTCGGCCGAAGAAGTCGAGTTCGCCGAGCGCCACGGCTTCGTTCCGGTCGGGCTCGGGCCGCGCGTGCTTCGCACCGAGACTGCCGCGATCGTCGCCGCCGCGCTGTGCCAGCACATCTGGGGCGACCTCGGGCGGCGGGCGCCGGGCAGCAACGGCAACTAACAGGCTGCGCAAAAACCCCGCCCGTCGGCCCGCACGCCGCTTGCACGCGACATCGGCGAAGCGCTCCCGGACCGCCTTTCGGCCGGCCGCGCCTTTCTTCGCGCGTGCGTTCGTCTAGCCTCCCGGACGGCGGGCCGGGCAAGGAGGGCAACGGTGAAATTCCTGCACGTGATGGACCCTATCGAGAGGGTCGACATCACGAAGGACACGTCCTTCGTGTTCATCCGCGAGGCCCAGCTTCGCGGCCACGAGAATTTCTACTGCAACACCACCGACCTCGGCTTCGACGGCGGCATGGTCAAAGCACGAGTCGCGTCGCTGCGCGTGACCGACGTGCAGGGAAAGCACGCCGAGATCGGCGATTGGTCGTGGAGGCCGGCCGACGAGTTCCACTGCGTGTTCATGCGCAAGGACCCGCCGTTCGATACCGAATTCTTCTTTGCGACGCACCTGCTGAGCCTCATCGACGACGAGGCGACGTTCGTCTTCAACGACGCCCGCGGGCTTCGCGAAGCGACCGAGAAGATGTTCATCCTGCGCTTCCCGGACCTGATCGCCGAGACGATGGTGTCGGCCAGCCCCGATGCGATCCTGGAATTTCGCGACCGCGTCGGCGGCGACATCGTCATCAAGCCTCTCGATGGTTGCGGAGGGCTCGGCATCTTCCGCATCACGACGGGCGATTTGAACACCTACTCGATCCTGGAGATGTCGACGCGCAACGGCATGCGCCCGGTGATGGCGCAGCGTTTCCTTCCCGAGTCGCGAAGCGGCGACATGCGCCTGCTCTATCTCGACGGAAAGCCGATCGGCGCAATCCGCCGCGTCCCGAAGGAGAGCGATCTTCGCGGCAACATCCACGTCGGCGGCACGGTGGTGCCGGCGATCATCGGCGAGCGCGAGCAGACGATCTGCAAGGCGCTGGCGCCGGCGCTGGAGCCGCTCGGGATTTATTTCGCGGGGCTCGACGTGATCGGGCATTACTTGACCGAGGTGAACGTCACCAGTCCGACGGGGATCCAGGAGAGCAATCGCCTGGGCAATCTGAGGCTCGAGGCGAAGGTGATCGAGTTCGTCGAGGGGAAGTGCAAGGGGCTCAGGCTGAAGAAGAAGTAGGTGAGCGATGCGTGCGCGGTTGCCCGTCAGCGGCGCGGCGCCTTCGCCCCTGGCACGCCGGTTTGCGGGGTTCCCTGCCGCAATTTGACCGGCCCTACGCGCGGCGCTACACACCCACGGCGCGGCCGGTCCGCGCCCTCGCCCCCCGCCACGTGCCCAGGTAGCTCAGTTGGTAGAGCAGAGGACTGAAAATCCTCGTGTCGCTGGTTCAATTCCGGCCCTGGGCACCTTCAATTCAACTAGTTACGCTGACTGATTTCACGCCCAAAAGTCGGCGTGTGTAATTCTGGTGTAATCGTGTCGCCGGCACTGTGGCGAAAACTGACACACGACGCTGGTAGAACCTCACCGAGCAGCGTGCGCCGCGTTTCGCGGCAAGCAACGTGCCATGCGCGTCGCTCCGTTAAGGTTTCGCATCAGCCAACAGCTTCCGCTTTTGGCGGTTCCGGCTGAGGCTGCACCGCTTCTTGCGGCCGGTACCGCTGGTCGAGTTTCCCCATCGCGGCCTGGATGTGGTCGCCGTTGGCATGGGAGTACCGCTCCACCATCACCAATGTCTTATGCCCGCTGATGCGCTTCACGGTCGGGAGGTCCACTCCAGCCTGAACGAGATGCGTGATCGCCGTGTGACGAAGGGTGTGGCGCACCACTTTATCGGGATCGAGTTTCGCCGCCTTGACCACGCGGCGGAAGGGCTTGCTGATGTTGGTGGTATGGCCGCCCTTCTTTGTGTTCGCCGATGGGAATAACCACGAGACCCCTTCGGGCAGCGCCTCGATACGAGCCTTGAGGAACGCCGCAAGGTGCGGGGTGATGGGCTGGTCCCTCGGCCCTGCCTTCGCATTCGGAATGTAGATCATCAGCCGTTCCAGGTGCACGTTTTCTTTTCGGATCGACAGGATCTCCATGAGCCGCATCGAGGTTTCGAGTGCGATCAGGATGAAGGGATAGACCTGACCGTTGTCGTCCTTCTTGGCCTCAGCCTCCGGATTGACATAAAGGACAGACGATTTTTAGGGGAAATGTCACGGACAAGGACGGGACTCCCCCAATCTTTCTTCGCGGGATAGAAGCGCTTTCACTCCGCCGGTAAGATGCAAACCGAAGTTGCGGCGCGTCGTGTGCGAGGCTCAGCAGGTCAAAACCCCGCGAACACTAATGCACTGGGCGCGGAGTTCCAGGTTGTCGCACGGCGACGGAAGAGTCGGAGAACGCAACCAATGAAAACTACGTTCATCCCCGAGAACGACGCTCTCGAAGGCCGTGGAATTCGCGCAAAGCGGCGAGTGCCGGTGAACAGAATTTCCGTTTTGAGGAGAACCTCTCAGCCGCCGCTCAAGCTTGGACCAACGCTCCAGCAACAGATGAAGTTATTGCAGCGGCCGAGTACGGATAGCTGAGTTGGGTCAGTTCATTTCTGGCCGGCGACTCTTCATCGCGAGCTTCAGTGTCCTCGCCATGGCGACGACGATTACTGATGCAGCAGCGCTTTCTTTGTATTGCCAGTGCAAAATGCGAGATGTCGCAGAACTCCAGCTGATGACTCTCTCTGCACTGGACTTCGAGTACTGCTTTAGCGTCGATAGCGCGAGAACCGAAGGGGGCCATGCGAAGGAATTGGCCGGTCTTGGTTCCGTAAAGGACGCGAACGATATGTTAAACTGCAAAATAACGTGTTCAGACGAGAAGGAACGAGTCGCATTGGTTATACGCGACAAGTTCAAAAAAGATGCCCCGGAATGCGACGGCATAATGGCCAAAAGCAGAACGTGATAACCGATTTTCCGCGCTTTGGCTTCATCATTTCTCGACAAGCTTGAGAAGCCTGTCGGCCGCGCGGAGCGAGACCCTCTCTATCTGACCGACACGGGCTTACTGAGTCGCCGGTCACCGAATCGTCACCGCTATTCCCCGCAGGATCGCGGACCGCGGCCCTGAGTAACACGGACGCAACGGAGGTGTGAACTCCCTCCGGTGGCGAGTGGCGAACGGCTGTATGGGTTACCCTTCGAACATCGGCCTTTACGCCGAACGCGTTGCTGGCGACGTAGTCGCCAGTCGTGCTCTCTGATTCGGAAACTATAACCCCGATATTAAAAACACCGGTCTTGGGAGTAGGTCCCTTCGCGAACGCAAAGGCACTCAACGCATCGAATTCAGGCCCTTTGAAGATTCCCACTCCGATGCCGAGGGTCTGCGTGTCGGCGTCATACACGAGCGAATCGCGAAACTCTGTTTCGTCGAATGCCTCACAAGGCCCCCGATCCCATGCCGTCTTGGCAATGATAACGGCAGACGGGTGAACGCTAGCGGGGCCTGCGAGGCGGGCGTTGTACTGCTCAGTCGTTTCGTATTCCCCTTTTGGCTGGTACTCAGGTAGCGCAGCGATGACGGCATCGAAGGGCTTGGTGGTTATCGTCTCGCCAACATAGGTCGCGCAGGTTCCTTCGATAGGTGGGACGTCTGACTGCGATTGCACAGCAGTGTCCGGGACGTTCCACAGAGTAGTCACGGTGGCCAATTGCACCGGTGGTTCCATCGATGCTCCTGCGCACCCGAGCGCCATCCCCGTGAGCACAAATGGTCCGACTGGCATCCAGGAATGCGGAGCCGGCAACGCCGGAGTCTTACGCAACACAGAATCGGCCGAGGACTGCATAGCGTTGATGATCAGCGTGAATGCGTCTCTAGCCAAGCTTGAGATAGTGTTTCGCAATTTCGGCTTCCAGCCCTTGCCCTTCCCGGCTCGTTCGTCGCTCCCGCAGCGTAGGTGGCGCGCCCCGGTCTCCACCTATCACTACGCGTGGGACTGAGGCCAACGAAGAAGGTGCGGGTCGGTTCGACGCTCAACACGCTTACCGTTGATGGGTAACCGGACGTACCAGAAACGTCCGCGTTGCCTTACGTTGCGTCGGTGACTCACGCTTAGGACTCGCGTCGCGAGCGCGACTGCCCAAGGCCTCCAGAACTGGACGCAAATCAGAGAGACGGCCTCAGGGGCCAGTCCTGAGCGGAAGCTCGATCCGAGCACCGAAAGAGGGTGTCACAGTAGCTCCCTGGTAGAGGACGCCCGCTGATAGATCCTGCGAGAAGGGCTCGCAGTCGTAGTCCCCGAAGAACGATTCTGATTTGATCGCGACGGCCCCAGATGCTGGCTGAACCGGGTTGATGGTCGTCACAACGTCGAAGGGAGAATATGAATAGCTGAAGACGCGTAGAAAATGGTCGGTGTACGGCAGGTCGGCCTCGGTAAGGATGTAAGGAGTACCGGAGCAATCGGCTGTTGTGTAAAATACATAGGCGAGCGGCTCGTCGTTGCCTGGGGTGTCAAATTCTTCGAAGAAGCTCACCGTGTCGTCCCCGTCGTACTGCCAAAACTCGATGAGTTTACCCGTTGATTTGTCGGCAACCGTCACCTGCTCATAACGGGTAGTGTATGCATGGGCGCTTCCGACCAGGCGTCCTACCAGATCTCCGTTTGCATCGTAGACGCGTGGCGTTGCCGCCTCCACCTCGGATAGCCGCGCTTCAAGGGCGATACAGTCGCCGGCTTTACACGTCAGCTCCACCGATTGACCTACGGCCTTCTTCAGCACACGAAGAGCGTCGCCGGCGGTAACGATGGAGTTGCCATCTACGTCGCCGCACACCTGCGCGTTCGCGGCAACAGCGACGCCAAGTATTGCGGCGTACACGGCGAGAACCAAGTAGGGCGGCCTGCTCATGGGATTCCTCCTGCGTCAACGACTCACGCTTAGGAGCCGCCGCGGACGGCGCGGACGTGCGTGTCCTTGTACTTGAGGCTCGAATTTGTGAAGCCAACGTAGAACTGCACGAGCCACGCCTGCGCCGGATCGTACGTATCCGTCGAAGAAGACCAGTGATCGGTGGTCGCGGTACAGCTACACATCAAAACGGTGCAAGCCGGAGCGCAATCCGTATTGAAAACGGGATCAATCGTGGGAGCGACACGTCCGAAATCCACCAACGTCTGGAGCTCGGATACGTTCGGAATCCGCCAGTCAGTATGGCCGGCGAAACCTCCGCCGCTATTCAGCGCAGCGAGGAAAGTCGTTGTAATCGTCCCGTCCATGTAGTTCCCGCCGGTGGACCACGTGTAGGTATTGTCCGCGTCGTGGATGCCACCGGAGTCGTCCTTCTTCTCTCACATCAGGCCCGTTCGGCTATCGGTGATCGTGCCGTCGCCGTTGTCCGTAAAGGCTCGCGTCGTCCCTGCCCCCTACATCGGCATCCGACCCGATGCCGTAGGCGATGATCTCTCCGGTCCGCAGAGACCCGCTTAGCGGAGGGCACTTCAAAGTCACATCCTGCCCCACTCCCTTCTTCAGCACTGCGAGCGCGTCCGACGAGGTGACGCCTCCGCTGGCGTTCACGTCCCCACAAACCGGGTCGTCGGAACGCGCCACGCCAACGTGCAATATCGTGGCGGCTAGAGCCGCGCCTATGATCATGTTTCGCATGAACTACACACTTGTCCGTGGTCAAGCCTCATGCCAGCGCCGGAAGCACGGGTCATTCGGTGCAAGTGCACCAAACCCCAATTTTGTTGTGCGACTACCCGAGGGCCTTCAGGCTCAGATTCACGGGCGCTGGGGGCGGTGGCCCCGCGGGTACGCCGGTGTGCCGGTAGGAGGGTTGGAAGGGGTCGAGCTGCTACCCGCCGGGCCTAGCGCCCCCCCACCTTCCACCGCTGGTGCCCCGGCACCCGCAGCACGCACCGGGAAGCACGGTGGTGCGCGCCCGACGTTGTTGACCAGCTCGGGCCGAACGCACGGCTCCATGTGCCACTGCTGCCGTGCAGCTGTCGAGCGTCACGCGCCCCGAAGTTTCTGCCGCGGCGAACTGGGGCAACATTGGGCCAAGCCCGCGTAGGCGGGCGTTGCGGAAGCGGAATTTCGCGCGCTGGGGATTCGCAATCCCCGCAGCGCTTGCCGACCCGCCGCAGGCAAGAGCAAAGGACGCTGGCTGTCGTACCCTTCAATGACCTTGGGATCTTGGTACAGAGTCCTTTCACAGTGCCCTGGGCACCTTCATTTCAGCGCATTAGCTTCGAGAAACATGTCGTCGGCGACCTAGCTCATCCGGTTAGCGTAGTCGCGGTACGAACGAGCTTTTCGATGGTACTGCCGCGACCGGAATGGGAAACTCGCCGCCAAGGCACTAATGGGTGAACTGAACAGGTACCAGCGGGCCGTTGCTCTGCTGGGAATATCCGTATTCGTCTGGTTCGGCTTCCTTTCAGGCTCGAGCACGTATGTGCGGACCATTAGTGTGTTTGCGGCACTCGCGCTCACGGCTGCTGGACAGTTTTTTTTCGAAGGTTACAACGGCGATCCATATCGGGGCCTCTCGGCGCTCTACAATGGTATGGCTGCACGGCCTGGGCTCATTGCCGCGATGTCGCTGCTGGGACTAAGCATTGCCGCGATTGGCTGGCTCGAAGGTGGAACCGCGCCGGTCCCCGGAGCATCGCGCGAACCTGACCGCACTGTTGTGAATCGGACGCCAGTAGACAGTTCCCGCGCTCCCTACGAGTTCTTCCGAACACTGAGTGCAGAAGAACGTGCCACGTTCCGACTGCGGCTGACGTGGATCGGGCCGCAAACCATACCGATGCCGACACTTACCCTGTGCGAACACGATCCGCCGTTTGGCGATCAGTACACTGCCGGCGTCACCGCCGACGAGATCGCCTCGATCGTCTCCGCCCTCGACGCGCTTCTCGCTGGGACGGACGACGAGCCCATCGACCGCGAGCGAACCCCCATGGTAATCACCTTGAGCGTCGTCCTGCCGCCGGAGCATATTTTCCGCTCCGGGCTCACTCGGGAGCAGATGGCGCAGGTGTTCGACAAGCTGCGGGAAACCCTGAAGGCCAATGATGACGCTTACACCACCGTTGACCATTACGCGCACATTTTCGGGATGCATTCCTGAGTAGATACCGACGCCGCAACCGCTGAACCAGCTCCGTCGAGTCCCGCACAAGCAGAGCGTGCCGGGTTGCTAACGACTCAGATGAAACGAAACATCCGTGATGGGATTAGCGAGTCTCAACGTGAGTTGGGTGGTCAGCAAGACAAAGCGGAATCAACGCAACGCTGACCCCATCTTGCCCCCATTCTCGTGCGGAGCGCGGCAGCTCGGTGCAATGCAGCGGGACCAGAAGTCAGCTAACTCCGCGATCCCGCTGCACCACACCGCATCACGCCGCTTCCCGGCGGCACTGAAAATCCTCGTGTCGCTGGTTCAATTCCGGCCCTGGGCACCATCTAACCAGAAGTTCCGTTAGTCAGTTGAGCGAACGCCCGGCCAAGTCGGCAATGAGTAACTGACTACCGGTGAACTGACGGCACGCTCATTCTTCCTATGCGCCGCGCAGACGCGACGGAGGCCCGCACGCGCCCGTGCCTGCCACGCGCCCGTATCGCATCACGGGCGCGCGACAGGAAGGGTCGCGGCGATTACGGCAATTTCGCGCTGAACTTCGCTGCAGTGTTCTTGGTGGCCGCCGTGAACGCGGAAGACCAGCAGTTCGGCGCCGAATTGCTGTGGAGCTGCACGACCACGCGAGGACTCATGTCGAAGAACTGGCTGCCGCTGAAAGGCGCGGGCAGAGGCAGGGCAAGACCCTTGGCCGAGAGCGAGATCTTCGACTTGCCGGCCGCGCCGGTCTTGACGCTGGCCTTGGTCACGCCGCCGCTGCTGCCGGTCTTGTCCTTGTAGGAGAATCCCTTGGGATCCTTGCTCGTCCAGTTGCTGCCCGGCGCGATCGCGATCGAGGTGGCCAGCGTGTCGCCGCCGGAGATCGAGTCGTAGACGCACAGTGTGTAGGTCGTCGAAGCCGCCGGGTTGCCCAGATCGTCCTGGGCGATGGCGGGTCCGCCGCCGAGCTTCCATTTCATCGAGTCCTTGCTGTTGTCGGCGCTGTCGGAGATTTTCAACGACGACTTCGTGCCGCTTTCGCAGGTTGCGTCAGCCACCGGCGGGCAGGTGAAGGTGCAGTCGAGGGTGACGCCGACAGTGGCTGCGGCCGTGACGCCGCTGGTCTCCACCGGATCGACGCAGGCCGGGCAAGTGAGCGCGACCGGCTGCTGCACGGCTGCCCTCAACGCGAGAAGGGAATCGCTGGCGGTGATGCCCCCGCTGTTGTTGGGGTCGCATTCGCAGAGCTGGCAGGTAACGGGCTGGCCGACTGCGCTCTTCAGGATGACGAGCGCGTCCCTGCTGTAGGGAGGGTTGGAGCCTGTCACCGGTGCGCCGCAGACGTTGCTCTCGTTACCGTCGACGGACTCCGTCGCGGCGTCGACCACGTTGACGACGATGTCCGACGGCTTCGGCGCTCCGGTTCCCGTAAGCGTGCACTGCATGAGATCGACAGGCGTCGTCGTAATTCCCGTGAGCATGATGTTTCCCGCGCGCAGTGTGTGCGCGGCCTCGTCGTCGTTCAACGCGACGAGCGAGCCGGGCAGCAAGCTCGAGCAACTGACGCCGGAGCCCGAGCCAGCCGGCTCTGCCGCGGCCGCCGAGTAGTCGGCCGTGTACTGGAGGGCTCCGGTATCTGCCGGGGTGTTCAACAGCGAGAATGTCGCCGTGCAGCTCACCGGCGGCCCGGTGCCCGCCAGCGCATCGCTGGCGGCGAGCGTGGCAAGCAGTGTTGCGGATGCGAGACAGGCGATGGCGCCTGAGCGGTATGATTTCATCTGGAATCCCCTTTCTTTCGCGAATGACCCCGAATCTTCGGCGATGCGCCGCAATGTAAGACTCTTCACCATCACGGGCCTTGTCAACGTCGCCGGGATGCCTGCCGGGCAGCGGAACTGCTTTCCAACCTCTGCGTGCTGACTCCAACGCACACACGAGGACGCCGTCCCGGAGAGCTCACTGGCAGCTGCCATTGAGCGTCTGGTCGTCGAACAGATCACAGTTCCCGTCGAGCCCGTCCATCGCGTCGAACATCGAGCAGATACGGCAGCTCACTCGATGATCCAGGCACTGCGGCAGATCGGCATCGCTACCGCACGGACCCGCGAGCAGAGCGGTCGCGAAGCCGCCGGGACATTTGCTGTTGACCGTCGAAGAGAGCTTGCCCGCGGCCTTTGCGATCTTCCCGTCAAGGTCGGCCGTCACCACACCGTAGCAACCTGCGAGCTCGGCGGCACTCACCATCAACGCGGACGTGCCGGCCAATCCGGAAGCCGCGCAGGCCAGGAAGCTCTTCGACTCGGTGTCGAAGAGTTTCTGGAGGGACTTGAGCACGGAGCTCTGGCATGTCGCGAGGCTGCGATCGGTGGCGACGCCGGCGTTCAGGTCCGGACCGAGCACATCGGCGAGCAGTCCCAGCGCGGCATCCTGAGCCGCGCGATTGACGGCATTGGCACTGGTGAAACCGAATGGCGGCGCCGGCACGCACTGACCGGCCGCCACTCCCGTCGTGCCATGCATGCTGCTGTCGATCTTGCCGTGGACGTCGGCCAGCACGCACGCCTGGACATCCGGCTGCTTGCCGCTGCCCGCCGACTTGAGACACGTGGCGTCCGCTTTTGCCTGGGCCTTCGTGACGCCGCCGGCCGCCTTGCCGACGCCATTGACGCAGTCCTGCTCGCCGGGAAAAAGCCCGCGCACGACCATTCCCCACAGGCTTGCGTGCGAGGTCAGCACCGTCATCGACACATCCCCGTCCGCAAGCACCGACCGGCTCTGCACGCACGGGTCCGGAGAGGCGACGCCGGCAGGTCCGGTGCAATCGGTGACGATGACACTGTCGCGCGTCACATCGAGGCGGTGCGGATCGACCCCCGGTGGAATCGCCGACGCGTCGACCCTCAGCGTGATCGACAAAGGAATGTCGGCGGTTGCCGGCGGCGCTTCGATCTGGAGTTGCAGACCCACCACCTCCATGCCGTCGGGCTGCGCCGGTACGGCCGGAGGCGCGATCGAAACCGTTCCGGCGTTCGGAGTCGTCAGCGAAGTCTGCACCGGCATGGCGGGCGTCGCGCCCTCACCGAGCGGATCGGTGCTCACGATTCCGCCGCCAATGCCGACGACTTCGACGACCGGCGTGCGCGTGCAGTCGGGTTCGCAGCCATCGCCGCTGGTCGCATTTCCGTCGTCGCACTGCTCGCCGTAGGCGCCCTGGGCCCGGAAGTCGCCGCAGGTGCCGGCGAGATAGCGCAGCACGACCAGCTCCGACAGGTCGTCGACATCGCTGTCGCCCGCAACGACCACTTTTCCATCCGGCTGGAGCGCGATGCCGGAGCCGCGGTCGTCGCCGAAGCCGATCCCGGTGGTCAGGAAACCGTTCGTGGCGAATGCCGTGTCCGGGACGCCGCTCGGAGTGAGACGCGCGAGGAAGACGCCGCCGTTCCCGTAGTAGAACCCTGCTCGTCCGGTGACGGTGATCCTGCCGTCCGCGTCGATGACGATGCCGCCCGGGACGTTGTCGTCGTCCGCGATACGGGTGAGAACGACTCCATCCCCACTGAAGCTCGGATCGACGCTTCCGTCGGCGTTGAAGCGGTACACGCCCAGATCCAGAAACTGTGTCGATCCGAAAACGCTGGCAGCCACTACGATTCTTCCGTCCGGCTGCAACGCAAGGTGAGCGGCCCATGCGGCTTGCGTCGCGACGGTCTGCAGCCCGGCAGTCCCGAAGCTGTTGTCGATGCTGCCGTTGCTGTTGTAGCGCGCGAGCACCAGATTCCCGCTGCCGCCTCCCCGCTCGACGTCGAGCCCTACCGTCACGATCTTCCCATCCGGCTGGACGGCCATCGACGTGGCTTCCCGTGCTCGAGCGTCGATCGCGATCCCGTCTGCGTCGAACGTACTGTCGAACGTCCCGTTGGAGAGAAAGCGCGCAATCAGTCTGCTGCCATCCGGTGCACTTCCCGCGACGATGATCGCGCCGTCCTGTTCGACGGCGACGCCGTTGGCTCTGGCACCTTTGGCAGTGATGAAGACACCGGCCTGGCCAAAGGTCGGATCGAGCGCGCCGGTACTGTCGTAACGCGCCAGCGTAAGACGGGGTCCCGAGCTATGGGGTAAGCCGTCGTTCGACGAGCCCACCACGATCAGCTTTTCATCGTGTACCGTCATCGCCACCGGCCTGCTGGAACCGTTGATCGGTATCTCCGAGACCCCGCCCGTGCCGAAGCTCATGTCCACGCTTCCGTCCGTCCGGTAAGCGGCGAGCGCGAAGGATCCGTGCTGCTTTCCGCCGTATGCCGCGATGATACGGCCGTCGTTCAAGACAGCGACCGGGCATCGTCGCAAACCGTCTTCGTCGGTCGCAGCACCGATTACCATTCCGTCACCGTCGAAAGCGGGATCGAGCTGTCCGGGGGAATGCCGGCAGTTGTTCTGGCAACCGTCGCCGTCGACGAGATTGCCGTCGTCGCACTCCTCTCCGGGCGAGCGGACACCGTTGCCGCAGGACGTCGGCGTGCAGTTGTTGTCGCAGCCGTCCCCGTTTTCGCCGTTGTTGTCGTCGCAGACCTCTCCGGCGGTAAGGATGCCGTTGCCGCAGGACGTCGGCGTGCAGTTGTTGTCGCAACCGTCCCCGTTGACGGCGTTGCCGTCGTCGCAGCGCTCGCCGGAAGTGACGACACCGTTACCGCAGGCAGTGACGGTGCAGTTGTCGTCACAGCCGTCGCCGTTGACGTCATTGCCGTCGTCGCACTGCTCGCCGGCCGTGACAATGCCGTTGCCGCAGCCGGCCAGCGTACAGTTCGCGTCGCAGCCGTCTCCGCTTGTGTAGTTGCCGTCGTCGCAGGCTTCACCCGGATCGAGCACGCCGTTGCCGCAGAGCGTGGTCGTGCAGTCGGCCTGGCAGCCGTCCCAGTCCGCGTTGTTGCCGTCGTCGCAATCCTCGCCCCAGACGTAACCGTTGCCGCAGCCGGTCGGTGTGCAGTTGGGGTCGCAGCCGTCCCCGGGGGTCAGGTTGCCGTCGTCGCACGTCTCACCGGCCGTGACGATGCCGTTGCCACAGCCGGTCGGCGTGCAATTGGCGTCGCAGCCGTCGCCGCTAGTGTAGTTCCCGTCATCACAGGCTTCGCCGGCGTCGACCACGCCGTTGCCGCAGAGCGTCGTCGTGCAATCAGCCTGGCAGCCGTCCCAGTCCGCGCGATTGCCGTCGTCACAAGCCTCGCCGGCCGTGACGACACCGTTGCCGCACCCTGTCGGTTTGCAGTTGGAGTCGCAGCCATCCCCGTCGATCAGGTTGCCGTCGTCGCACGTCTCACCGGCCGAGACGATGCCGTTGCCGCAAGCGGTCAGCGTGCAGTTCGCATCGCAACCGTCGCCGCTCTTGTGATTACCGTCATCGCAGGCTTCACCGGCATCGACCACGGCGTTGCCGCAGAGCGTGGTCGTGCAGTCGGCCTGGCAGCCATCCCAGTCCGCGCGATTGCCGTCGTCGCAAGCCTCGCCAGCCGTGACGATGCCGTTGCCGCAACCGGTCGGCGTGCAGTTCGAATCGCAACCGTCGCCGCTGACCGGATTCCCATCGTCGCAGACTTCCGTCGGCTCGACCCGGCCGTTGCCGCACACCCGTACCGGCACGCAGACACCCGTGCTTCCCGCCCCGACGATGGCGTAGATCTCGTTGGAGGTCATCGCCAGACCGACGTCGAACAGAACTTCGTCGATCCGGCCTTTCAGGTACATGCCGCTGGAGTCCAGGGACCCAGCCGTATCCGACGGAGAACCGCGGTGGCCGAGCTTGAAAGAAGCCGTGGAGCTCAGGTTCCCGGAGATCGGCCCGATGGTGGTATTCAGAGCCCCCGCTCCCCCGATGAACATCTGGCCGCCGACACGGCCGAAAGCGATCAACCACCAGAATCCCGGCGTCAGCTGCAAGGGCACGGTCTCGATCTGCCCCCCGGGGCTCGTGAGCATCAAGGTGTTCGTCGCGGTCTTCAACAGAGACCATCCGGTCGGTGACGCCGATGCCACGTACTTCTCGGAGAGCACTTGCGCGCCCGACGTGTCGTCGAAGTTGACCCAGAGCATCAGGCTGAAATCGCCCGCACCAACGTCCAGGCCGGTAGCTGCGACGTCGACGAAGTCATCGACACCGTCGAACGCGAATGCCTGCGCGACCTCGCCCGCCGCGTATCCCGCTCCGTTGTGCAGCGTCGCATTCCGACCGCCCGTGATGTCGCTTGTCGTGCCGTCGCCTGTCCACCACGCAGTCAGCCCTGCAGGGCGCGCCGCACAGGCCTGCGCGACGTTGGCCGGCCCGCAGAGGATTGCCGTCACACAAAGGAGGGCGACAAAGTGAGGCAGAATTCGATTCATGGCCGAGTTCTCCCTTGCCGCGCCGATCGCGCGGCCGGTCGCCCGCTCTCGCTTCGGGAGCACGTCGAATCGGGCGTCAGGACAGGAGCAACAGAAAGACGGATGCTTCGTTGAAAGCAGACGGCGAGACGCAAGGGCGGTCCCTCCTTGCAGGCAGGGGCCGGACCCGGCCTCCTGCAGCACGTTGACCCGCGATCGACTGATCGATGCCGCAGCGGAATCCGAAGCAAGAAACATGCTCGAGGGAGAGGCGCCGTTTCGGCTTGCGGCTTCTCGAGCAGCCGCTCGACAGCTTGTTGTTTGTTTGCCCGCCGTTGCGGCGAAGCAGCGAGTGCCGGGCACTCGTGGGCGTATTCAAACTCCGGAAATGTCTTTTGTCAGAACGCGGAACGGCGTTGCGGCTGTTTCCGATTTTCGCGAGGAAGAACCCGCGACAGGCGTTGCCGCGGCGGCGAGGGCGATATGGTCCAGATCATGATCCCGCTCGGCGAGCCGCCTGGAAGCGTCGGTTCGCCGCACGATCCTCGCCCGGGATCGCACCGGATGCCGATCTCGCCAGTTCCTTCGGCCGACCGGCGGCCACTCGCGGCGAATCGCTTCGGCGAGTATCCCGGCGAGTATGCCGGCTGGATGCGGCCATTGCGCCCCTTGCGTGTAGGCGCGCGACTGAATAAGGGGGCTTGATGATATACCACCGGCCGGAGGGAGTTCCGATGAAAACGTCCGCGCGTCTTCTGCTCGTCGCCATCCTGAGTATCGCCCTTCCCGCTGCGGCTTCAGCAGCGGCAATCGACCCGACCGGCACGTACACCCTGAGCAAGGGAACCTGCAAGAACTACAACCCCATCGACGGAAACACCACGTCTGACATGAACACCGCTCAGACGCTGTCGGTCACGGTGAGCGGAAGCGATCTCTATATCGTGTTCGCCACCGTCCCGATGTACGGCAAGCTGATCCTAGACCCCAACACGCCCGACTCCAAAGGCGTGTCGCCGCTCGTCAACTGCACCGTGACCAACAATCTCGACTTCGCCGGCAACGACTACAACTACATGGGCCGGCTCGACTTCAAGTCCTCCGGCACCACGGTCAAGCTCAAGGGGCGTTTCTACACCGAAGCCGCGAATAACGCGTTCAATCCGTTTGTGAGCTTTTGCTCGTTCAGCGCGGAGCGGACGTCGTCGGCCGATCCGGGCAATACACCCTGCCCGTAGGCGGACGGCCGCGCACCGTCGGAAATTCCCAATCGCGAGACTGCGGCAGCATTCCTCGCCCGCGCACATGAGCCGCGAGAACGCCGATCATCGTCGGTCTGCCGAGGCGATATTCGCACAGTCGCGAGAAGAGACGCATCGTCGTTCGCAGACCTGAAAATTGAACGCCGTTACGACGGTTCGAGCGTCGTTCATAGCCCGAAATCCATCAGCTATTTCCTCCTCGTCGCAGGACCTCCCGCGGTACGCTTGATGCATGGTCGCAAGATGCATCGAGCGAATCCCCGAAGGAGGTCGCGCCATGAAACATCAACTGCGCTGGACTGCCCTGATCTCCGTCGCGCTGCTGTGCTTCGCAAATCCCGCTCACGCCGCCGCCGGCTATACCGTGGTCGGATGGAACAACCTCGGCATGCATTGCATGGACAGCGACTTCTCCGTCCTGTCGCTGCTGCCGCCGTACAACACCATCCATGCGCAGGTCATCGATCCGAACGGTTTAAGGGTTACCGATCCGGTCGCCGCCGGCATCACGATCACGTACGAGGCCATTGCCGACAGCACCGGCTCGATCAACACGACTTCTCAAGGCAAGACGAACTTCTGGCAATTCGTGCTGCCGCTCTTCGGAGGCTCGCCGCCGCCCGACGTCGGACTGGCCGGGATGCGAATGCCCGGAGCCGCCAACGCGCCTCAGCCGATGACGTGGGACGCCGCCTCCGGCTGGTTCATCGCCGAGGGGATCCCGCTCACCCCTTACGACGATACGATGCAGAAGAACGCCTACCCGATGATGCGGCTGGTCGCGCGCACCACCGGCGGCATCATGCTGGCCTACACGGATATCGTGCTGCCGGTGTCCGACGAGATGGATTGCAAGAGCTGCCACAGCCACCTCGCCGCCAGCCCTGCCCCTGCCATGCCGGCGGCCGGCTGGATCGCCGATCCGGATATCCAGCGCGAGACGCGCCTGAACATCGTCGCCAAGCACGATGAGCTCAACGCGGGTGATCCGGTCTATGCCGCGGCGCTGTCCGCAGCCGGCTACAACGCGGCGGGCCTGTATGCGTCGGTAACGACCGACGGCCATCCCGTTCTCTGTGCGAGCTGCCATGCTTCGGCGGCGCTCGGCACCAGCGGGCAAAGCGGAGTGATGCCGCTCACGCAGGCGGAGCACGGCCGCCACGCTCACGTGAAGGATCCCGTCAACGGGCTGACGCTGGACTCCTCGACGGATCGTGCCGCGTGTTATCGCTGTCATCCCGGCGCCGAGACGCGATGCCTGCGCGGCGTGATGGGTGCGTCGGTCGCGCCGGACGGATCGCTCGCGATCCAGTGCCAGGAATGCCACGGCTCGATGAACATGGTCGGTGCGGCAGGTCGCCTGGGCTGGCTGCAGGAGCCGCTGTGCCAGAGCTGCCACACCGGCAGCGCGACCAACAACGCCGGCGCGCTTCGCTACACTTCGGTGTTCGACTCGCCCGGACACGTTCGTTCGGCGGTGGATCCGGTCTTCGCGACGACTGCCGACGCACCCGCGGCCGGTCTTTCCCTGTACCGCTTCTCCACCGGCCACGGCGGCGTCAAGTGCGAGGGCTGCCACGGATCGACCCACGCCGAGTTCATCTCGACGCACAAGAACGACAACGTACAAAGCATGGAGCGACAAGGGCACACAGGGATGCTCGTCGAGTGCGGCGCTTGCCACGTTGCCTCGATGCCGGTTTCCATCAACGGCGGGCCTCACGGGATGCACACCGTCGGGCAGGCGTGGGTGGGCGCGCATCACGACCTGATCGGCGAAGGCGGCGACACCACGCCGTGCCAGGTGTGTCACGGCAGCGACTACCGCGGCACGGTGCTTTCCCGTGCCAAGGCGACGCGTACCCTTTCCGGCGAATCGGGGACGAAGAGCGTGTGGGCCGGCTTCCAGATCGGCTGCTACACGTGCCACCTGGGTCCTCACAACGGCGATCCGAATCCCAACCGTGCCGCAGTCGCGACCGGCGCGTCGCTTACCGTGTCCGTGGACACGCCGCTGTCGATCTCGCTTCGTGCGAGGGATCCTGACGGCGATCCGCTTTCGCTGCGCATCGTGACGCAGCCGGCCCACGGCACCACGGGTCTGGCCGGTACACTGGCAACCTACGTTCCGGAGCCGGGCTACGTCGGATTAGACCAGTTCACGTTCGCCGCGTGGGACGGGTCCACCGATTCGAATCTCGCAGTGGTCTCGCTGAACGTCGGCGGCATTGCCGGCGGCGCGATGCCGATCAGCGGACTAAGCCTGTCGATCAGGGACCGGGCGACGGGACCAACAGTCGGTCTGAAGTTCTCATCTCGCGATCCCGCCATCTCAACGGCCGGCATCGATCCCACTGCCGACGGCGTCACCGTGCACGTCTTCAATAGCGCGGGTGGCACCGATTCGGCGTGCTTCAGCCTGCCGGGCGCGAACTGGCAGACAACCAGCAGCGGATTCAAGTACAAGGACCCGGGCCTGGTGTCGTCGCCCGTCAGCGCAGTGACGCTGCAGAATGGCTTCCTGCGCCTCACGGCCAAGGGCAATGGTCCGATCGCGATCACGTACAGGCTCGGCGAGCCGTCGCAGGGCAGCGTCGGTGTGATCGTGACGAGCGGCGCGGCGGTGATGTGCGCAGACTTCGGCGGCACCATCTCCACGGACTCCGGCACCAATCCGCCGAATGACGGCGGAAGGGGGCAGTTTGCCGCGAGGAACGCCGCTGCCCCGGGCGCCTGCCCGATGCCGCCGGATACTTGTCCGTAGCGGATGCGCGCAGCGGCAGGGCAAGGGAGTTTCCGCGCCGTCCCGCATAGCGGGATCGGCGCGGAAACGATGTTCCCGGGCACGGTGTTCCTGCGGAGCTAGCTGGGCCGCTGCCCGCCGCGCGACATCGAACCGCCGGACTCGCCGAACGCAAGCACCACCAGCGGGATGTCGCGCGTCGTGCGCTTCTGGTAGCCGGCGTAACCCGAGTACGTCGAGATGATCGTCGGCCACCATCTCTGCTTCTCGTCGGCGGAAGCGGTGCGCGCGGCCACGCGCTCCTTTCCCCGCCCTCGTTCGATCGTGACTTCCGGGTTTCGCGCGAGATTCTTGTACCACTGCGGATGCCGGTCGTCGCCGCCGTATGAAGCAACGAGCACGACGCTGCCGTCGAACTCGAAATACGTGAGCGGCGTCGTGCGCGGCTGGCCGCTGTTGCGCCCCGTGGTCGTCAGCAGCAGCACGGGCATGCCGAGCAGGCGTCCACCGATGACGCCGCCGCTCATGCGATAGAGCCCTTCGTGAACGGCAGTGATCGCCTTGGCGACGTAGTCCTTGGCATTGGGCATGAAGTCCTCCGGTTGAGCGAGCTGTCCTCGGCGCCGATCAGTGACCGACCAGCGCCACCCTTTGCCTGGTACCGGTCGTCGAGCCATTGCCGGTCCTGGAGAACGTGGAGTCCCAGCACATCTGCCCGCGCTGGAGCTGAAAACGTACCGGCAGAAATAGCTCGGAGAACAGCGTGCCGTATTCGATGTTCTCGCCCTTGGCCTGCATCAGAATCTGCGACCTGCCATCCGGTCCCGACCTGACCTGAAGCCGGTCGACCCCGTGGTTGCTCTGGGACGGGTCATGGAAACGGAAGCCCGTACCGCTCGCACTCGACCAGCAGTTCTTGTCGCCGCAGAGGCCGCCGGCGGGGATGTGCGACTTCCAGCCGGTGTTGAAGAAGCACACATCGTAGCTGTCGCTCGCCGTCGGATCGCCGAGATCCGAAAGCAGCGTCTGCGTACCGTTGCTCCACGACCATTTGATCAGGGTCTTGGAGGCATCGGCCGAGTCGTACGCGAGCAGAAGCTTGGAAGAGTGGTCGCTCAGCGTCGTCAGGCAATCGGATCGCGGACCGTCCTGGCAGCTGCCGTCGCTCGGCACGCAGTACTGGCACGCGGGACAGAAGACGACCGACACGCCGGCACAAATGCCGCCGCTGCAGGTGTCGGAGCCGGTGCAGACGTTTCCGTCATCGCACGGCGCGGTGTTGGGGACGTGCGCGCAGTGTCCCGCTCCATCGCACTGGTCATCCGTGCAGACGCGGAAATCGTCGGCGCATGCCGTTTCGCCTCCGGCAAACGTGCAATCCGGCCTGCAGCATTCGCCGCCGTCGCAGTCTTCCCCTGAAGTGACGATGCCATTGCCGCACGCCGTCAGCGTGCAGTTGGTGTCGCAGCCGTCACCGTCGGTCCGATTCCCGTCGTCGCACTCCTCCGGAGGTTCGCGGACCGCGTCGCCGCAGACGTTGACTTCGAAGCGGACGAGCAGCACGTCGGGAACCGACGAGGAGCTTCCCGAGCCTGCAACGATGAGGCCGGTCGGATCGAAAGCCATGGCGGCCGGGGTGCCGCCAAAATCGCCACTGATGAACGAGCCCGCGTATCCACCGCTGCCGAAGCTCGTATCGATCGCTCCGGATGCGTTAAACCGCGCGACACGAAGACCCGTACCGCCGAACGTCCCGTGGATGCCTCCATAAATAGCCACGCCGGAAGCCAGGATGTAGCCGTTCGGCTGAACGAGTACACTGGTCGCGTAGGATTCCTGGCTATCGAGAACGTTCGTCACGATCCCGTTGGTTCCGAAGCTCGTGTCGAGCGTCCCGTTCGCCTTGTAGCGCGCCACGGCAAGCACGTCGTCGACGTGCCCGGCAACTACCAGGCGCGAATCGCTCTGGACATCGATCGCATACAGCACCGATGCATACTGGGCGGCCGGAGTATTGACGACTCCGCCGCTGCCGAAAGAAGGATCGAGGTTGCCGTCGCTGTCATAGCGAAGAAGCAGGAACTGGCTTTCGGCCACGCCGACGACCACGAGCGCGTCTCCTGCAGTCCTGCGCATCGCCGTGGCGCGGCTGTAGGAGCCGACCAGCGTCTTGACGATGCCGCTGGTGCCGAAGCTCGAATCGAGCACGCCGTGCGAATCGTAGCGAGCGAGCGCAACCTTGAATCCCGGGTCCGAGCAGTCGCCTGCGGCGACGATCGAGCCGTCGCTCTGAAGCGCCAGCGAGTACACGGCAGACGCGGCGGCGATCGGCGTCGTCACGATTCCGCCGGTGCCGAAACCCGGATCGAGCGCACCGCCGGCGTCGTAGCGCGCAAGCGCGAACATGCCGACACCACCGACCGTCGCGGTACCTGCCGCAACCAGCTTGCCGTCTCCCTGCAGCACGAGCGCGTGTGCCCCGGCGCTTGTTCCGATCGGCGTCAGCGCGATTCCGCCGGTGGCGAACGTCGAGTCGAGAGCGCCGTCCGTCTCGTAGCGAAGGATCGCGAAGACCGGCTGCCCGCCGGACGTCGCGACTCCGGCCGCGACGATTCGTCCATCGCTTTGAACGACGACGGCAGCTGCACCGGATCCGGCGCTACCGACGATCGTCTCGACCACGCCGCTGTTACCGAAGGATGGATCGAGAGCGCCCGGCGCGGCCGAGGAGCGCATAGGAACCAGTGCGACGGCCAGGAGCGCGACGACGGCAGTACCAAGGCGCATGTTGCCTTGTAAAAACCCGGCCTGCTCGAGTCAATCGAGCATCGTGGATCGATTCACAGGAATCGCGCGCGACAAATGCCGGGGTTGGCGCCGGCTCGCGACGAAACGTGCGCTACAGCGTGCACTTGCTAGCTCGGAGGATCTGACCGACAAGCGACTTGCAAGCGACTTGAAGGAGTACCCCCGTGTCGAAATACTTCCCGTCCCCGTTCCCATTGTCCCTCGCTCTGGTTCTGACGCTCTCGTCACCGTGTCTCGCTGCCAGCGAGCCCATGCGCGCCAGCGAGCGTCCTCCTTCGCAGTCGCAGGCAGATGCCGCAGCGCAATTCTCCGGTGGCAAGGTTCTCGAGACCATGGACGCGTCCAGCTACACGTACGTTCGCGTCCAGACGTCCAAGGGAGAAGTGTGGGTTGCCGGTCCGAGCACACCGGTCAAGGTGGGAGACGCGGTTCACTGGGTGGGCGGCACGGAAATGAAAAACTTTCCGAGCAAGACGCTCGGCCGCACGTTTGAAAGCATTCTTTTCGTCGGCCAGCTCATGACCGGAAGCGCTCCGGCGGCAACAGCCGCATCGCCACACGCCAACATCGGCGCTTCGCACAACGCCGGAGACGGCAAGGCAGAGTCCGCCGACGTCAAGGCAGTCGCCAAAGCCGACGGCGGAATGACGATCGCCGAGATTTACGACCGGCGTGCCGATGTCGATGGAAAGCAGGTGACGGTGCGAGGCAAAGTGGTCAAGTACAACGCCGGCGTGATGGGCAGGAACTGGATCCACCTGCAGGACGGCAGCGTCGGCGCCGGCGCCGAAAACGACCTCACGGCGACGACGTCGAGCGAGGCAGCGGTGGGAGACGTCGTTACCGTGCGGGGCAAAGTGGCCCGCGATCGCGACTTCGGCTTCGGCTACAAGTACTCGGTGATGCTCGAGGACGCTTCGATCGAACGAAAATGAGTGTCGCGGCCAGGGCGGCTGCGCGCCCGAGCCAATCCCCCTTTCTCCCCGTGCAAATCACTGGCATGGATAGTGGATCGGGGGCTCTTGCATGCGGGACCACACTGCATCACTGCGCGCCGGCTTGGTTGCCGTCGTCCTTACCATGGCTTCAGCCGTCGCGGCCGCGGCGGACGTCATCGTCTACGACGATGCGCTTCAGAACGGCTTCGACGACAGCTGGTCCTGGGGCAGCCAGACTCACAACGTTTCCAGCGCTTCACCGGTGCATTCCGGCAGCGACGCGACCCTGACGACGTTCACCGGCGGCTGGTCGGGGCTGCAGGTAGGAAACGCGGCTGGTGTCGATGTCTCCGCCGACGACACGCTGCGCTTCTTCATCCACGGCGGCGCCTCCGGCGGGCAGAACATCCTGGTTCGCGTCGGCAACAACGATGCCTACGTGGAAGTGCCGGTGACGCCGGTTGCGAACACCTGGACGCAGGTGGACGTGCCGATCACCGACCTCGGCTCTCCCCGCAGCGTCACCTTCGTTTACTGGTTCAACAACACCGCCGGTGCCCAGCCCAGTTTTTCCGTCGACGACGTGCGCTTCGTCAACACCGGCGTTCCGCCTCCGCCGCCCGGCAGTGGTCCTGCGCTGACGGTCAACGCTGCGTCGGGACAACGCGCGATCGATCCCGACATCTACGGCATGAACTTCGCCGACGAAGCGCTCGCCAGCGAGCTCGCGCTGCCGGTGCGACGCTGGGGCGGAAACTCGACTACACGCTACAACTGGCAGCTGGACACGAGCAACCACGCCTTCGACTGGTATTTCGAGAACATCCCGAACGACAACGCGCACCCCGAGCTGCTTCCCGACGGATCGGAGACCGACAACTTCGTCGAGCAGGACCGCCGCACCAGCACGCACACGCTGCTGACGATGCCTCTGATCGGCTGGACGCCTAAAACGCGTGCTTACGCGTGCGGCTTCAGCGTCGCGAAGTACGGCGCACAGCAGTCTGTCGATCCCTATCGCAACGACTGCGGCAACGGCGTCGCCTCCGGTGGAGCGGACGTCACCGGAAATGATCCGACCGACACCAGTCTTGCGATCACGCCGTCGTTCGTCTCCGACTGGATCGCCCATCTGACCAGCAAGTACGGCAGCGCCTCCGGCGGCGGCGTCGCCTTTTACGATCTCGACAACGAGCCGATGCTGTGGAACTCCACGCACCGGGACGCGCACCCGTCGCCGACGAGCTACGACGAGATGCGCGACCGCACCTGGCAGTACGCTGCCGCCATCAAGCAGGCCGATGCCGGCGCGAAGACTCTCGGACCGGCGGAATGGGGCTGGACCGGGTACTTCTGGTCCGCCCTGGACGAGGCCGCCGGCGGCGACTGGTGGAACCATCCTGCCGATCGCAATGCCCACGGCGGAACGGAGTTCGTCGCGTGGTACCTGCAGCAGATGAAAGCGTACGACGATGCGCACGCTACGCGCATCCTCGACTACCTCGACCTGCACTTCTATCCGCAGGAGTCCGGCGTTTCGCTGTCACCGGCCGGCGGCAGCTCGACGCAGGCATTGCGCCTGCGCTCGACGCGCTCGCTGTGGGACCCCACCTACACCGACGAAAGCTGGATCGGCGATACGATCCGCATGATCCCGCGCATGAAAGACTGGGTGAACGCGAACTACCCCGGCACCAAGATCGCGATCAGCGAATACAACTGGGGCGCGCTCAATCACGTCAACGGCGCGGTTGCCGAGGCGGACGTGCTCGGCATCTTCGGCCGCGAGGGCCTCGACCTGGCGACACTGTGGGATCCGCCGACTTCGACGCAGCCCGGCGCCTATGCATTCCGCATGTACCGCAACTACGACGGCGCGGGTTCGCAGTTCGGTGACACGCACGTCGATGCGGCCAGTGCCGACCAGTCGAAGCTGTCGATCTACGCATCGCTGCGCACGGGCGACGGCGCGCTGACGATCATGGTGGTCAACAAGGACACCGCGTCGCTCGACACGTCGATCGTGCTGTCCGGCTATTCGGGAGCAACGACGGCGAAATGGTACCTCTACAGCGGCGCAAATTTGACGAAGATCGTGCCGCAGGGCGATCTTCCGATTGCGTCCAATGCCATTGCCGCGACCTTCCCGGCAGCATCGATCAGCCTACTCGTTCTCGGTGGCGCACCGAGTGGCGGCGGCAGCAACTGCGCGAGCACACCTCGCAACGACTGCGACTCGGCGTCCGCTCGTGGGTCCAAGCTCAAGCTGCGCTGGGACAGCCTGGCCGGCAAAGGCGGCATGGTGTGGAAATGGGCCGGGGGCGCCACACCGGCGTTCGGGAATCCGACCGCGGGCGACGCGTACGACGTGTGCCTCTACGCTGGCGCCGCACTTCAGAGCGACGCGGCGTTGCCTTCGTCGGCAAGCTGCGGACTGGCTTCGTGCTGGACGACGCGATCGAGCGGCTACGTGTACAAGAATCCGACGCTCGCGCCCGACGGCATCAGCAAGGCGCTGCTCGCAACCGGAAGCTCCTCTCGCGTGTCGATCAAAGCCGGCGGCACGAGCATGCCGGATCCCGGCCTGCCGCTCACGGTACCGGTCGTGCTGCAACTGGTGCGCAGCGATGGCAGCGCGTGCTGGGCAGCAACGTACTCGTCGGCGGCAGCTTCCACCGGCGTGTCGTTCGCCGCGACGTCTGACTGAGAGGCAGCGCTTCCTCACCGTAACGCGGCCGCGTCCGCTGTCGCCTGCACGCGATTGACTACACCGGTCGTCGCCGCCGATAGCGATACTCCCCACTTTCTACTTCCCGCCCCTGTCGAAGCGGCGACGTCTCTCGTCCACCACTTCCTCAAGAAGCGGCCACGCCTGACCGATGTGAAATTGCACAAAGCCATCGCGCGGCTCTTGAGTCACGGCGGGCGTCCGGGCAAATTTCGTGGATTCCCGAATGCGCGACGGCGTCGGAGTCGCGCGGCGTTCGTCCCCAAACCAACGAATCCGGCGAAAGGAAACCGTGAAGAGATCTGCAGGAAGCATCCTCCTCGGCATTCTAGTGGCAGCGGCCGCAGCAGCGGCAACTCCGGCCAGCGCCTACACCGTTCCGTACGGCGGCTCGGCAATGTCGTCGGCAATTTCGAACGAGGCGTTCACGCCGCAGTCCATCGTCGGCGCGAACAACGGCTGCAAGCCGACGGCGGCCCATCCCTATCCAGTGGTTCTCGTGCATGCGACGTTCGCCGACGAGGGCTCGAACTGGGTCACGCTCGCACCGCTGCTGGCCAACAACGGCTACTGCGTCTACGCGTTCAACTACGGCGCGACCTGGCTCTCGCAGTGCGACTTCATCTTCGGATGCCGCGTCGATGCGCTGGATTCGATCAAGACCTCGGCCGGCCAGCTCGGCTCGTTCATCAGCTCGGTGCTCTCGAAGACCGGCGCCACCAAGGTTGACCTGGTCGGACACTCCCAGGGCGGAATGATGCCGCACTACTACACCAAGGTGCTCGGTGGAGCGGCGAAGGTGCACAATTTCGTCGCGCTGTCGCCGAGCAACCACGGCACGACGCTCGACGGGCTGACCACGTTCGTCAACAAGTTCCCGTTCTGGGCGAACCTGACGATGGACCTGATCGCCGTCATCGGCGCTCCGTCGCTCACCGACCAGGAGGTGGGCTCGGCGTTCATCAAGACGCTGTTCGGCTCCGGCGATCCGGTGATGACCGGCATCAACTACACGGTGATCCAGACCAAGAACGACGAGGTGGTCACGCCGTATACGAACGCGTTCCTCACCGGCTCGACCGTCAAGAACATCCTGATCCAGAACCAGTGCCCGAACGATCCGGTGGCGCACATCGGCATGTTCGACGATTCGCCGGCAATGCAGAACGTGCTCAACGCGCTCAGCTCCAGCCCGAATCCGAACTTCACGGCGACCTGCACGAACTACGGTCCGCCGCTGTAGACGTTTCGCAAGCTGCCGGTTACGTCGGCTCGCCGTCGGCGGGCTGGATTTCGAAGGAGAGCCCCGGTCCCGGCAACGTCGGGCCGGGGTTCTCGACGTTTTCGAGTTCCCCGCCCGCATTCGCAGTTTCCGGCCACGCGCCATCCGCGGCGCTTGCGGTCGCAAACATCTCCATCTGCAGCAGATCGAGGCCGAGTGCGCGCCGCACCGGTCCGAACGAGCGCCGGTGGATCGCGCAAACCCCGAGCCGGACGAGCGCAGCGTAGTGCTCCGGCACGGGGTAGCCCTTGTGGCGCGCAAACCCGTAGCCGGGATACTCGACGTCGAGGTCGATCATGATCGCGTCGCGCGCAGTCTTGGCCAGGATGCTCGCCGCCGCGATGGAGAAGCTCAACGTATCGCCGCGGACGATCGATTTCTGCGGGATCGCGATCTCCCGAAGTTTGCGCGCGTCGATGAACAGGTGCTCTGGCACGACCGGGAGCGCTTCGACCGCGCGCTTCATCGCGAGCAGTCCGGCACGGTAGATGTTGATGCGGTCGATTTCTTCCGGCGAAACGATGCCGATTCCGAATGCGACGGCGTTGGCCTTGATGAGGACGGCAAGCCGCGCGCGCTCGTCGGGTCCGAGCTTCTTCGAATCGTCGACGCCGGTTTCCCGCCAGCCGACCGGAAGGATCACCGCGCCCGCGACCACCGGGCCGGCCAGCGGCGACATGCCGGCTTCGTCGATGCCGGCGATGCGCGTGACGCCCGTCTGCCAGACTTCCTGCTCGAAGCGGAAGAGGTGGCGAAGGCGCTGGCCCTCGGCGCGGTTGGCACGGCGGCGCTTCTCGACCGCTGCGAGAATCGCTTTGGCCGCCGCCCGTCCGTCAGCCTGCAGCGCCGCCTCGACGTCCTGCGGAAGCGGCCGCGCTTGGTCGACGTATCGGCGGCGCAGGTCGGCAAGCGGAAGCTTTTCACCGGGGGGCATCGTCGGCATGCGACGCTATCCCGTCGCAGCGCTCAAGAGAAAGAATCGGCTGTGGCAAGAAGCGCCCACGGCCAAACGCCGCGGATTCGCTCGCTTCGCGCGCAAAGCGATATCTCTTCGACTCGAAGCGTCACGAGCGGGTTGGCGCCGGGCATTGTCTCGGCGTTGCCCCGATGCGACTGTCGCTGCGATTCGGCCGTCGACGCACGCGGCGCGCCGGGCGCGGGGGGCGGGCGGGACACATGCAGATGGGGATTCCCGAACTACCGATCGACATCGAAGAGGTTTCTCGTGAGGACGACGACTACTCTTGCAACGACAATGCTTCTGGCCGCGGCTCTTCGAAGCGGAGCAGCCTACGCGTCCGACCCTTCACTCGCCTGTGAGGCGGGCAAGCTCAAGGCCACTGCATCGTACTCCGCGTGCCGGCTGAAGGCGGACGCGACTGCGGCACTGAAATCGCAAACGCCCGACGTCAGCAAGTGCGACGGGAAGTTCGGCGCCAAATTTCCCGCTGCCGAAGCGAAGGCCGGCCCGATGGTATGCCCGAGCGAAGGCGACGCGACTCCGGTCCGGACGTTTGTCACGTCCTGCGACGACGCACTCGCCACAGCATTGGCCGGCGGGACGCTTCCCGAAGACGTCTCTGCCTGCAACGCCGATCTTGCCACCTGCCAGGCCCAGGTGGGGCGCTTCTGCGGCAACGGCACGGTGGATACGGGCGAAGAGTGCGACGGCGCCGATCTCGCCGGCAAGACCTGCGCCAGCTTCGGTGCCACCGATGTTACCGGTCTTTCGTGCACGAGCGGCTGCACGCTGGACTTGGGCGGATGCTCGTACAGCACGGTGCCGTCGCGGTTCCACGACAACGGCGACCTCACGGCAACCGACCTGTGGACGGGCAGGACGTGGGAACAGAAGACGGGCACACCCGGCTCTTTCGTCGACTGCAACATGGCGGGAACGTGCACCGATCCTCACGACGTCAACAACGACTACCACTGGACGTCGTCGGGCTCGGCGCTCGACGGCGCGGTGAGGACGAACTTCCTCGACATCCTCAATGACGTGGCCGGCGGTGGAGCGCACTGCTTCGCAGGACACTGCGACTGGCGGCTGCCGACGGTGCTCGAGCTGAAGGGCATCGTGCTCGAACCGGAGGCAGTGGGCACGTGCAGCACCTCTCCGTGCATCGACCCGACTTTCC
The DNA here is from genome assembly GCA_036493895.1 of Candidatus Binatia bacterium. Taxonomy (NCBI): domain Bacteria; phylum Candidatus Binatota; class Binatia (SeqCode); species Binatia bacterium. Next base: position 42,630 of record DASXOZ010000015.1, read on the forward strand.
CCGGCCAGACCGGCGTGGGCGGCTACTGGACGGAAACGTCGTGGAGCGACGACACCGCACAAGCGTACTATGTGCGATTCGATTCCGGCGGCGGGATTTTCCCGGCATCCAAGCTGGCGAACCGGTACGCACGGGCGATTCGCGCGGGACTGTAACGCGCGCCCGGCGTCGGCTCCGGTCGCGCATCAGCGATCAGACAGCAGCGCTCGCTCGCTTGCAGCCCGGGCGCCTGCCGCGAGTTGCGGCAGAACGCCGCGGCTATCCTAGCTTCACTTCGCCCGCGATCTCGTAAGCCTTGATGCTGAGTCCCTTCGGCCGGATTGCGCCCATCGCCTTGTTGAACTCGGCCATGTGCGGCGACGCCATGTGGGCCTGGATGTCTTCGATCGAGCGCCAGCGCTCGATGACGCGGATCTTGGACGGATCGCAGACGTCGACCGAGAACGCGTAGGTCTCGCAGCCTTCCTCTGCGCGCGTCGCGTTTTCCATTTTCGCGACTGCGTCCCTGACCTTGTCGGCGGCTCCGGCCTCGACGTCCACTTCGACGGCAACGATGATCATGCGGGGTCCTCCATCGCGGGGTCAGGCATCAGTGCGCAACCAGCGGGCACCAGGCCCCAAGTTACGCGCTGGTGCCTGACCCCATGCGCAAGCGGCCGGGAGAAAGCCACACTTCCGTTACCGACGCCACCGCACGGTGGCGCCGGTCCATTTCGGGAACCTCGAGGGACGGCTCAGCGGATCGATGCGTAACGGTCGGCTTCGTGCGGCCGGCACTGCAGCGAGTCGCCGGCATAGGAGGAACGCAGATCGGAGGCATCCGCCTCCACTTTGGGCGGCGCCGCGGTCTCTTCGCGAGGGACGGCCACCAGCACCTCGTCAGTGCGCGCTGCCTTGGCGCAGCGCGGATCCTCCATGCGGATCGCAACGTGGTACATGCGCCCGTCGCCGGCCTGGTCGCGCTCGCTGCGCAGATCCACGGAGGCGGAAGCTCGCGCGTTGCTGCAGTTGGTCGCGTCTGCCACATCGACTCCGCGCCGGTCCGTGGCCAGCGCCTCGTCCTGGCGCACGTCGGTGATCGTCACCTTGCACGCAGTGTCGCGCGCATCGAGCGCCGAGATGTGGATGGTACGGAATCCGCGATCGGGCGGCCACAGCGTCGCGTCGGCCCAGCCGTCGAGCCGTGTGCGGACGCCGTCGGCTGAGGCCGGGATCGCCATCGTCGTGCAGGTGTTCGAACACTGACCAGCTTTTGCGCCGCCGCTTCGGGCCACCGTGGGCTGAACGACGATGCAGGCGAGTAGCAAACCGGCGGGGACGGAAACTGCCAGATGCCTTGTCATGAGGTTGTTCACTCCTTGCGTAGCGCGCTCCAAGGGAGGAACGAGCCGGCTGCCCACGTGAGCTTAGACCGCATTCGCATGGTCATCTTCACGTTTGATGAAGAACTTCCGCCGATGGGTGGCACGAAGTGAGTATTGTCGCTTTGTTGTGCATTGCCTTGATACCAAACTACGCAGCGAAGCCCCCGGCTGGAGCCGCTTCTTGCGCGAATGCAAGAAACGCAGGCCATGACGGCGGGGTGGCGTCCTCTCCTTGCAAGGGCCTTGCAAGAGCCACGCCGCGCCCGTCGGCAACGTCGACACGAGCTTCCCGTCCGGGTATCGTCGTCGAGCATGAAAGCGTTTTTTCGCCGCGCCGTCGTGGTCACGATGGCCGCGGCAGCCGGCCTCGCCGCCCCAATACCTCGCGCCCGTGCCGACGACCTCGTCGTCTTCGCCGCCGCCAGCCTCAAGGAATCCCTCGAGGAGGTCGTTCAGAAGTTTTCGGAGAGCGGGCACGAGAAGCCGGTACTTTCCTTCGGTGCTTCCTCGGCGCTCGCGCGCCAGATCGAGAACGGCGCGCCGGCTTCGCTGTTCCTGTCGGCCGACGAGCAGTGGATGGACGATCTTGCGGCCCACCATTTCGTCGCCAGCGGAACCAGCACGGATCTGCTCGGCAACGTGCTTGTGCTCGTCGCTTTCGCAGCGAAGCCCTTCTCGATCGAGATCCAGCCGGGTTTCGCGCTCGAGGCCGTGCTCGGCAGCGACAAGCTGGCCCTGGCGGATCCGGAGTCCGTACCGGCCGGTCGTTACGCGAAAGCGGCGCTGGAAAGCCTCGGCGTGTGGAAAAACGTCGAACCCAACGTCGTGCGCGAACCGGACGTGCGCTCCGCCATGGCCATGGTGGAGCGCGGGGAAGCCCGCGCAGGCATCGTCTACCGCACCGACGCGAAGATCTCCGACCGTGTCGTCGTCGTCGGAACCTTCCCGGAGAGCAGCCATGCCCCCATCGTCTACCCGATGGCCATCGTCGCAGGGCACGACGACGCCCGGACACGGGAACTGCGCGACTTCCTGATGTCGAAAGCAGCCGCGGAAATTTTCCGCAGCCACGGCTTCACCGTTTTCTGACGCGATCGGCCGGCGTGCGCCGTCCAACGACGAAGCGGCGCGGCGGGCTGGAATCCTCGGCGGCAGACAATCCTCTCCGCGCGGTTCGAAACAATGGCGCAGCCGCTGTGGCCACGGCTGCGCGAATTGCTAAGCTCGAGGCCCGTGCCTGTCCCGAAACATCCTCGCGCGGTCGTCACTGGAGGAGCCGGCGGTCTCGGCCGTGCGCTCTGCCTGGCGCTGGCGAGGCGCGGCGCCGCCGTGCTGGTCGCCGATCGCGACGCCGCCGGCGCTGCGGAGACAGCCGCGCAGGTGGATTCCATCGGAGGCAGGGGCCACGCGGCAGCGTGCGACGTGTCGCGGCCGAAGGAAGTCGAAGCGCTGCTGGCCGCCGCGGACGAAAAGATCGGCGGCGTCGACCTTCTCGTCAACAACGCCGGCGTGGCCGTGGCCGGTCCGGTGGGCGTCGTCCCGCTGGCCGACTGGGAATGGATCCTCGGCATCAACCTCTGGGGCGTGCTCTACGGCTGCCACTATTTCCTGCCGCGCTTTCGCAGCCAGGGTTCGGGACACATCCTGAACGTCGCATCGGCCGCCGGGCTGCTGTCGGCACCGGAGATGGCTCCGTACAACGTCACGAAGGCGGCCGTCGTGTCGCTGTCGGAGACGCTGGCCGCCGAGCTTCACGGGACCGGCATCGGCGTGTCGGTGCTGTGCCCGACGTTCTTTCGCACGAACATCATGGCGAGCAGCCGCCGCGCGCAGATCAACGATGATCTCGAAGGCGTCGTCGAGAACCTCATGGACCGCTCCCGGCTGCAGGCCGACGACGTTGCGCGGATCGCGCTCGAGGGCTGCGACCGCGGCCTTCTTTACGTGGTGCCGATGAGCGACGGCCGCTGGGCCTGGCGCCTCAAACGCATGCTGCCCGAGCGCTACCACCGAATCGTGCCGCGGCTTCTCGCGTCGATGCGCGAGAGGACGGCCCGGCAGTAGCTCGAACGTTACTTCTTCGCAGTCGGCGGCGGCGGCGGAAGGCCGATCGACGCGTGGTCGACCACGTAACGCCACTTGCCTCCGCTCTTGTGCAGCAGCTCGGTCGTGCGGATCTCGACGGTCGACGGCTTGCCGTCGGGACCCGGGCCCGTAGCCGTCCAGCGGCCGACGTTCAGGATGTGGTCCTTGCCGACGGCGATCGACTGCTGGGAGACCAGCTTGTTGGTCGCCTTCGCGGAAGCCTTGCAGAGATCGGCGACGAGCTTGTGGATTCCCGGCTTGCCCTTGGCGATCTCTCCTTCGCCGGGCCAGATCGCCGTCGCATCGTCCTCGTACAGTTCCATCACCGCCGCGACGTCGCCGCTGTTGCAGGCCTTCTCGAAAGCTTCCGAGACCGCGCGCCCTTCGGCGTTGGCGTCGGCGCGCGCCAGCGTCGCCGACGCGGCGACGAGAATCGTTGCCAGTGCCAATCGTGGGAGCATCGAAGGTCCTCCTTCTCGACCGTCGCCCATGCGGGCGACTTCGCCCATGCGGGCGACTTCCTCGACCGTCGCCCATGCGGGCGACTTCCTCGACCGTCGCCCATGCGGGCGACTTAGCGCTGCGCGTTAAGGCGGAGTCGGCTTTCTGTCAAACGGGCGGGCGACCTCCCCTTCCTGCGCAGCCGGAAACCCGCCCCGCCAGCGGGCTGCGCGATTGAACAATCGCATTGCGCCATCGGTCCCAATTTCGACGGCGCTGCGCCACGCAAAGCCCCGCATTCAAGGGAAAGCGCGGGCAATCGGCGCTCGCGAGGTGATCTTATGAATGCGAATCGAACCAAGCTGCTGGTCGCCGCGGTACTGACGGCAATGCTGGGCACGTCGGCCTGCATCTACGGCCCAGGCTACGGTTATGACAACGGCGGGTACGGGTACTACGATCCGGGGTACTACTCCGGCTATTACGGAGCGCCGTACTACCCGGACGTGGTCTACCATTCGGGCTCGCGTCACGGGTGGTCGGATGACCATCACTGGACGGGAGACCACCAGCGGAGCGCGGATCACTGGACCGGCCAGCGACAACAGCAAACGTCGAGCTATCGTGGAACTACGCAGCGCGGGTCCACGGTTCGTGGCTCGGCCGGTGCATCCACGACCAGGTCACCGAGCAGGTCATCCACGATGATGAGAGCGCGGTGACGAATAGAACATCGACGGCGCGCTACTGGCGCGCCGTCGACCACACAACCGCGCAGCTCGCATCGCTTCCGGCGTAGAAGCGGTTGAGTTGAGCACGGCAGGCGCTCATTGCCGCCGCTTCGGCTGATCCTCCCGACTCCCTGCACGCCCCTGACGAAACACCGTAACCTGCGGCGCGAGCGACCGCGCAGGCGCCACCAGGCTGGCTGACAGCGGCCTCGACGCACGAAGCGTTCGACTTGCGCGCCTGATCGCAACCGGAGCGGGCGCAGCTTCGCGCGGCCGTCGAATCGGTGCGCCAGCATGCACCCCACCCTCCACCGCCGCGATGGCCGTCGGTGGGTTCGGTGTAGATGAACGCGAACGCGTCGGCGAGCGGGGAATTCTTGTCCGGGGCTTCTTCGGGCTGTTTCTGGACGCTCGCGAGCTGGGCACCCTGCATGCGCTCGCGATCGGCTTTGTCTGCCCTGTCCGCCTGCGCCCTGGCCTCGGCTTCCGCCGCGACGGCCTTGGCTCTGGCATCCGCTTCCACTTTCGCTTTCGCGTCGGCTTCGGCTTTTGCCTTCGCTTCGGCCTTCGCCTCGGCGTCAGCTTTCGCTTTTGCCTCGGCGTCCGCTTTCTTCTGCGCTGCGTCGGCATCGGCCTTCGCCTGCGCCTCCAGCTTGGCCTTGGCCGCATCGCGGGCGTCGGCTTCCGCTTTCGCCTGCGCCTCGGCCTTCGCTTTGGCGTCGGCCTTGGCAGCCTCTTCGGCTTTGGCCTGCGCCGCGACATTCGCGATCTCGACGGCCTTGGCACCGGCCTGGTCGGATGCGGCCTGGTACGCACCGCGCGCGGCGTCGTACATGGGCGCTGCCGCCGCGTAATCTCCCTTCGCGAACGCCGCGTCGGCCTGCGACTGTTTCGCGCTCGCGGTCGCCAGCGCATCGCCGGCATTCTGCGCAGCACCACTGGCTTCGGCCGCGCGACGAATGTCGGCAGTGCGATCCCGCGCGCTTTCGGCAGCACCGCGCGCAGTGGCGTCGACCTTTGGCGCAGCAGCAACGGGCGCGGCTTTCTCGTCGGCGTGCACCGACTCCGGACCGACGGCCGGCTTGTCCGGCGCAGAGGCGTTGTTGGACGCCTTCTCCATGGCCGGCATCCACATCATGAAGCTGACGGCGACAACCGCGATGATCGCCGTGATCGCCAGCACCGAGCCGCTCGGGCCCGGATTTTTCGTCGCCGCCGACTGCTGCACGGCCTGATGCACTTCTGCCGCCGCTCTTTTCGCGGTTTTGGCAGCGCGCGCCGCCTCTTTCCTGTCCTCTTTCGCAGGCGAGGCCGCAGGAGGAGCCGGCGCGAGCGCTTTTGCCGCCGGCGCAGCGGACGCGGACGGCGGCGTCGCCATGGATGCGACCGTGGCATCGGTTGCAGACGCTACGGCAGCGGCCGGCGCCGAAGCAGCGGGCTTCGCCGACGCGGCAGGAGGCGCAGCGACTGGAACGGCGGCGGGAGCAGACACAGGAGGAGTAGCCGGTGCAGCGGCTGGAGCGCTGGCCGGTGCAGAGACTGGCACGGCAACGGGTGCCGCAGACGCCGCGGCAGCAGGTGCCGGCGCAGCGGCCGCAGCAGGCGTTTGTGCAGCAGCCGCAGCAGCAGCTGCTGCGATCGCGCCTTTCTCGCGCGCCGCGCGCTCGGCGGCCCTCTTCTCGGCGGTGCGCGCCGCGTGCACCGTATCCTCGAAACGCTGGGCCAGCTCGATGGCTTCCTCGAACGCAGCGAATGCGATGCCGTAGTCCCCGCGGTCGAACGACGCCTGCGCGGCCTCGCCCTTCTTCAGCGACGAGGCGAGGACGTCGGCCCCGTGACCGCCCGCATCGACTTTCGCAGCGGCAGCGCGCGCATCGGCATAGGCATTGCGGGACACGTCCGCCTTCGCGCGAGCTTTCTCGCGCTCCTTTTCCTGCTCGCCGCGCAGCTTTTCTGCAGCGGCCTTCAGCTCGTGGATGCCGGCCTTGGCATCTTCCGGAGGCGGCAGCGCCAGGATCGTCGCGAGCGTCGACAGGCAGGCTTCGGCTTTTCCCGAATCCAGCGCTGCCTTGGCCTGGGCGACGAGCTCGGTGGTCTTGCGACGGCGGTCGGCTTCTTCGGCGGCCTTGCGGACGCGCTCGGCTTCTTCAGCCGCCTTGCGCTCGGCCTCGCGGATTTCTTCGAGAACGTTGCGGTAGATGGACGTGGCCGCCTCGAAGATCGCGAACGCCTCGGTGTGCAGTCCCTTGCCGACGGCAGTCTCGCCTTCCTTGATCCGCGCGTCGGCTTTTTTCCACGCTTCGGGGTTCTTCTGCTCGGCACCGGCCGAGGCGGCCGCGCGCTGCACGTCGTTCATCGTCGAGCGCGCCTGCTGGGCAGGTTTCTCGGCCTTCTTCTCGGCTGCCAGCGCGTTCTCGGCCTGGCTGCGAAGTGCGCGCGCCGCTTCGCGAAGCTGCTCGGGCGGCGGCACCGCGTAGACTTCGTTCAGGATGTCGAGGCAGCGCGAGTAGGCGTGTCCCTCCATCGCGGCGCGTGCTTCGTCGAGCAGTTTGCCGGCGAGCTGCTGGCGACGCTGCGCTTCGGCTTCTTCGGCAGCACGCTGCTCTTTGGCTTTCGAGTCGCGCGCTTCGTCCGCGACGGACTGGTAACCGGTGGTCAGGGCTTCGAAGAGCTTGACGGCCAGCGTCCACTGGCCCTTGGCGAATTCTTCCTCGGCTTTGACGGATTGCTCTTCGGCCGATTTCCACGAGGCCGCAGCGTAGCGGGCGGCGTCGCTGCCCTGGGCCTGGCGGCGCGTCGCCTGCATCTGGTCCTTGGCCTTCTGCGCGGACTGCTTGGCGCGCTGGGCCGCTTCCTGCTCGACGAGCTGGGCCTTGGCCTGGTCGCGCAGCAGCGCGATTTCATTTTCTTCGGAGTAGGAGCCGGGCGTTTCGGCCGCTTGCGTGAGCAGCGTCAGGCAGCGCTGGAAGTCGCCCGCCTTCAGTGCGGAGCGCGCATCCTCGACGAGCTTCTTCAGCTGGGCACGGCGCTGTTCGGCTTCTGCGCCGGTGCGCGCCTGCTCGAGTTTCGCCTTGGCCTGGGGATGATCGGGGACTTCGGCCAGTACGCTTTCGAAATCCTTGAGCGCTTCGCCGAAACGGCCGGCGTCGAGGTGTCCTTGCGCGCGTTTGAGAACCGGCTCGGCTGCCTCGAGCTTGGCCAGGCGCGCGACCAACTCCTCGTGGCGCTTCTTGAGACCGACTTCGGCCCTTTTCAGCGCTTCGAAACCGGCCGGAACCTCGCCCGGCTGGATTTTCTGCACGGGAAGTCCGAGGCGCGCGTCCACCTTCGCCTGCAGATCGCGCACCGTCGCGGCAAGCTCGCCGTGGCTCGCGCGCAGACCTTCGACTTCGTCCTGGATCTGGCGCAGCACCTGCTCCAGCTCGGCGTGGACAGCCTTGAGGTCCGAGAAGCGCTGTCCCGGATTCTTGTCCATCGCGCGTGTGATGATCTTCTCGAGCGACGGCAGAATCGCCGGATCGATCGACGAGAGAGAAGGCGGCGCCGCTTCGCCGGCGACGAAAGCAGGACGCAGCGCGAGCATCTCGTAGAACAGCTCGGCCAGCATCGTCTGGTCGGATCCGCCCGGCGCCGGCGGCGCCGACGCGGTCTTGGCGATGCCGAGCTCGGTGATCTTCGCCGGGCCCTGCTTCTGCACGAGGACCTTGGCAGCGCGGATGTTGCAGCGCGCGATTCCGCGATCGTGCACGTAGTGCACGGCGTCGCAGAGCTGGATCATCACCGCGAGCTTCTCTTCGAGGGACGTTGCGGCCTTGTCGGCGACCAGGCGCGCGACGCTCTGGCCTTCGAGCAGCTCCATCACCGAATACAGGCGCGAGCCTTCTTCGCCGACGTCGTAGATCGTCACGATGTTCGGATGGCTCAGGCCGGCGCAGGCCTGGGCCTCGTCGAAAAACCGCATCCGCAACGGATCGGTGACCTTCGTCTCAGGCGACGTGATCTTGAGCGCGACCATCCGGTTCAGGCGCGGATCCCTCGCCTTGAAGACGGTGGCGGTCCCCCCTTTTCCGATCTGCTCGATGATTTCGTACTTGCCGAACTTTTCGGCCATGGCCCAATCTCCCCTGCCAAGCTCGACCGGTGCGGATCCGGTCCTGGCGGACAACAGCGGCCGCTACGCCGGCCGCAACTCAGACTTATGCGGCGCGAAGTTACCATGCGTCCCCGCTTGCGGCGAGGGTTTCGGCAGAGGTTTCCGGAGCGGGGACCGGCAGTTGGAACCAGCAGGTTGCCGGGTCTTGACGACCTGCGTCAGGCCGCCGGCCGCTTCACGCCGGCCCGGTGCGGCGCTCGCACTCCTGCCAGAGGGCGGCGCCAAGGGCGGGATCGTAGGTCTGGCCCTCGGACCTGGCGGGACGGCAGTTCTTGAAGTACGCGCCGGTCACCGAGGCGACCGACGGATCGGACGCCAGGAACACCGAGGTCCGGGCACCGCCGTCCGGATTGCGCAGGAAAGGACGGGCCAGCCCGTAGACCAGCGCGCCGACCCAGCGGGGAGCGTTGTTGCGACCGAGGCTGGTGCGGACGGCGCCGGGATGAAGGCAGTTGGCGGTGACCGGTTTGTCCGCCAGGCGCCGGGCCAGCTCGTACGTGAAGACGATGTTGGCGCGCTTCGACTTTCCGTAGACCCTGAGCGTCGAGTACGAGCGCCGGCTGTCGAGGTCGTCCATCTCGAGCATGCCGAGGCGGTGGGCGTCGGAGGCCACGTTGACGATGCGCGCCGGCTCGCCCTCGGAGCCGCTCGCAACGATGCGCTCGAGCAGCAGCGTCGTCAGCAGGAACGGAGCGAGCTGATTGACGGCGAACGTCTCTTCATGACCGTCGATGGTCTGGCGCCACGACGTGTTGACGACCGCGGCGTTGTTGACGAGCACGTCGATGCGGGGGCAACGCTCCAGCAGCGCGGCCGCGCCGTCGCGCACCGATGCGAGCACTGCAAAATCGGCAAGGACGAATTCGATTGCATCGTTGCCGCTGGCCGCGCGTATGTCATCCGCTGCCGCGGCGGCGCGCGCCGGATCACGCGCAACCATGACGATGCGCGCGCCGGTGCGCGCGAGAGCGTGGGCAGTGGACAGCCCGATCCCGGAAGTCGCTCCGGTGACGACGATGGTCCGCGGCGGCACGGCTGCGAGCCTGCCGCGTTGCGCGCCTGACGCAAGGCCGGGGCTTGCCCCGCTGGTCGCGGGCAGGTCCGTTGCCCGCGGCGTCGGGGGCAGCTCAGTTCGCGTAGCCGAGGGACTTCAGCGCTTCGCGGTTGACGCCGGCCTTCTGGCCGGAAGCCGGGGGCTCGATCGATGCCGCTTCGTGCTGGACGCGGTCGTTCGGGTCAGAAGCCAGCGGCGCCTGCTCGCCGGGGTCGCGGCCGAGCTCGTAACGGTCCCAGCGCTCCGAATCGATGCCGAGGCGGCTGCCGATCACGTGCTCGGCCATGTCGCGAGCGCTGCGCATCGTGCCTCCGTAGAGATTGCCGAAGCTGGTGGCGATGCGGTCCGGCGCAATCGGCTGCCTCAGGTCGAAGCCGCCGGCCGGCGCGCCGGCGACTGCTTCCAGCGTGGGCGCGAGATCGATGAGGGAGGCGACGCCCGGCCTCGCACCCGGCGCAAAGCCGCTGCCGACGATGACGAGAGGAATCTCGGTGACTTCGCGATGGTGGGTGTGCCCGTGCTCGATACCGCCGTGCTCCCAGAATTCTTCGCCGTGGTCGGCGGTCATCACGACGATGCCGCGATCGAACACGCCCTTTGCCTGCAGCGCATCGAGCAGGCGCAGCACTTCGCGGTCGGTGTAGACGACTTCGTCGTCGTAAGCCTTGCGAACGGCGGCACGAAACTCCGGGCTGGTCGCGCCGCCGCTGCGGAGCTGGTCGCCGGTGATGGTCTGCAGACCGGGATCGGGCGAGTGCGAATAGGGCATGTGGGGCCCGAGAAGGTGGACCCACAGGTAGAACGGCCGGTCGCCGGTGCCCTGCAGCCACTGGATCGCCTGGTCGACGACGACGACCGAATCCTGCGAAGGCAGCCCGGCCGGAGGGCCGGCAAGGGTGAGGCGAAACGGAGGAACGCCGGCGAGGTCGCGAAACGTCTGGAATCCTCGGGAAAAACCCGTCGACCTGGTGATCCACGGATTGGCCGTGAACGCGGCGGTAAGGTAGCCGCGGTCCTCGAGCTCCTGCGCAATGGTGCGCACCGACGGGAACATGCCCTGGCAGGAGCCTCCGACGACGCAGTCGGCGCCGTGGGCGGTCACCGTCTTTCCGCTCTGCATCGATGCGCTGGCCGGAAGTGTCCACGAAGAGCTGGACAGCGTCGTCGGCCACCACGCTCCCATTGCGGTCAGCCGCTTCCACGCCTGCATCGTCGTCGCCGCGTCGGCCCTCAGTGTGTCGATGCTGATCACGACGATCGGGGGGCCGCCCGGACCGGATTTCGGCGGAGCCGACGGAGCACCGGCCAACTCGAACGACAGCTCTCCGGAGGATCCTTCGATGCCGCCGAATCCCGCCGAGATCTGCCCCTCCAGCGTGTCGAGATCGAGCGCACGATTGGCCACCGGAGCGGCGAAGGCGACGACGAAAGCCACGATGACGGGGACCTGGAGACGGGCGCCGAAGTCGCGCAGCGTCGACGTCACGAGCAGCACGAGGCCGGCAAGGTAGAAAAACTGCCAGTTCAGAGGCGCCGTCGGCCCGGCTACCGTGAGACCGGACAGCACGACGAGCAGGGATGGCCACAGCAGCGTGCGCAGCCACAGCGATTCCGCCAGGCGCCACTGCGCCAGGCCGAGGGCGGCAAACGCACCCCCTTCCAGGGTCCACTGCCACGGGGCAGGTGACGGGTGCAGTCCGCGGGAGACGAACCACTCCGCGCACGGAACCGCCAGCCATACCGCGAGGTGCGAAAGCAAAGAGGGCCGCCGACCGTGCGACTCTGGTTGTTCGGTAGCTTTCACGTTCGCGGCCGTGTCTCGACAGAGTGCAGCAAGTCGGGCCTCGAGGACAGCGCCGCCCCCTGCGGCGGGGGCTCATTCGTGCACTGCGGCTGACGTTTTTTCGGGGGCATTTCCTTATCGTATTGATCAACACTGCCGCGGCGCCTAAGGTCCGCCCCATGAGAAGTACCGCTGCCGCTGTTGCTGCCGCATTTTTGTTCATTGCCGCAGGGGCCGCGCGCGCCCAGGACACGCCACCGCCACCCACCTGCGAGGACTTCCGCTGCCAGTTCCAGTCCGACGTGGACACCGAGTGTCCTTGCAACCAGATGGACAACCACGGTCGCTACGTCAGTTGCGTTGCGCACATCGTCAAGAAGCTCGTCGACCAGGGCATGCCCAAGAACTGCAAGGGCAAGCTCGTCCGCTGCGCCGCGCGCTCGGTCTGCGGCATGCAGGACCAGGGATTCTCGACCTGCACGATCAACACGTACGGTACCTGCACCAACGACGTCTGCGACAACGATTCCAGCCTCACGTGCACGACGAACACCGACTGCGGTGTCGTCTCGAGCCAGTGCCACATCACCAATCATCCGGACACGTGCACCGCCGCCGGAGGACTCGTCGACGCTTCGCCGACCTGCTGCGCGAGTTGCAGCAGCTCGGCTCCGTGACGGAAAGATCCTCTCTTCTCCGCTCACGAAGTCGCGAGGCCGGACCGTCCCACCGGCCTCGCGAGTTTTTGGGGACACTGCAGCGCCTTCGGGCCCTGCCCGGTCCCCTGCGCCGGTCGTCGCATCATCCGGGCCGTCATGGAATATGGCCCGATGCGGCGCCGGCGCCATCTCGTCCTGGCGGGACTCGTCGTCGCGACGGTTCTCGCCGTCGCGGCGGCGCGGACTCTGGTTCCTCCGGAAAACGTCTGCCCTGATTTCATCCAGTTCTGGACTGCGGCGCAGGCGCTGAGCCAGGGCCAGGATCCCTACGATCCAGCGATGCAGGCGGCCGTGCAGGGCAGCCTCGGTTGGAAGAAAGCCGACCAGGGCCTCGGCGTCTACGACTTCCTGCCGTACTACTATCCGCCGTGGCTCGCGCTGGCCGTCGTGCCGCTGCTGCCGCTCGGCTACCCGCTGGCAAAGATCGTCTGGCTCGTCGTCGGCGCCGAGTGGATGCTCGCGAGCGCCGCGTTGCTGCTGCCGCTGGCCGGAGAGGTCTCCGCCGTCGTCGTCTTCGTGCTGTTCGCGGCCTTCGGATTCTCGATCAAGGCCGTCGCGATGGGACAGGTCGCGCCGCTGGTGCTGTTTCTCGTCGTGCTTTCGTGGCGCTTCCTCGAAGAGCGTCGCGATGTCGCGGCAGGCGCGTGCCTGGCGCTGCTGACGATCAAGCCGCAGCTGACGCTGGTGCTGATCGCGGCCCTGCTCGCGTGGTCATGGAGAATGCGACGTCGCAGCGTGGCGATCTCGTTCGTCGCGACGCTCGTCGCTGTCTGCGCGGCGGCGACCGCCGCGTTCCCCGCATGGCCGGGGTCCCTGGCCGCGGCCACTCGCGTCACGCCGATGCCGACGTTCTATTACCCCGGACTCGGGACCACCTGGCTCGTCGCCCTCGATACCGCGGGCGTCGGCGGCTTTTTGCGAAGCGTCGCGTATTGCGCAGTCGTCGTGCCGCTGCTTCTCGCCGTGATGCGGATCGCGCTTCGCGAGGACCGTCCGCTGTCCGAGCTCTATTCGCTCGCCCTTCTCGCGCCTTTTTTTGTCGCGCCGTATGCGCGGCCGTACGATTTCCCGATCCTTCTGATGCCAGCACTGGTGCTGCTCGCGACGCGCCTGGCCGAGCTCGGCCGCGCAATGCTCGTGTTCGCGCTGGTCGCCGTCGCGGGTCTGCAGATCCTCTACCTGACGGCCAATTACGAGGCCCCGGTCGTCGGTGTGCGTCGCCCGGAATTCACGTATTTCTGGGTCCCCGCGCTGCTGGGCTTAATCTGGTTGTGCTGTCCCTGGAAAGGGAGCAGGAAGCATGCGACCGATCTGACCGCAGACCGCATTTCCATCGAACCAAGGAGACCACGATGAAATCAGTCACAGCATTTGCCGCTGCCTTCCTGTTCGTTGCGACCTCCAGCGTCGCCCTCGCCCAGGCCACGTCACCGGCAGCAGCTGCCAAGGATGCGGCCAAGGCCCAGGCTGGAGCAGCCAAGGACTCCGCCAAGGAAACGGGCAAGGCCCAGGCCGGAGCAGCCAAGGATGCGGCCAAGGCGAAGGCCGACGCAGCAACCGGCGGAGCCGCCGGCAAGGCCAAGGGCGCGGCGGACAGCGCGAAAGCTTCGGCCGACAGCGCCAAAGCATCCGCCGACAGCGCCAAAGCCGCAGCCAACAGCGCGAAGGCCGCCGGCGACGCCGCCAAGGCCACCGGCACGACCAAGTAAGTGTCACGGCGACGGGCACGCCGAGCCGGCGTGCCCGTCGCGATCCCACCCAATACCGCCGATCAGAGAAGGAAGTTTCCGATTCCCGCCGCGACGGGCTTGTCGGCGTCGTCCTGCCACGCGACGACGCGGACATTGGCGATGCGGCGCCCGTGCTTGACGATTTCGGCGCGCCCGCGTGTTTCCTTCGGGCCCGCCGACCTCAGGTAGTCGATACTGAAATTGATCGGTCGCGCGACGCGCTCCCCGCTGACCTCGAGGAGCTGCAGCAGCGCGGTCAGCTCGAGGAACGCACCGATGACGCCTCCGTGAATTGCCGGCAGCACCACGTTGCCGACGAGGTCGTCGCGAAACGGCATCACGCAGATCACGCCGGATTCCGTCGTCTCGACGCGCACGTCGAGGAAACGCGCGTACGGGATCGCCGATGCAGCGCTCGCCGCCCTCACGTCGCGTCCCCTTCCGTCCGGGCGACGCGGCTCTTGAGCGCGGCTTTCTGCCACGAATCGGCATGCAGCGGACCGACCAGCATGAACGTGGCAAGCATGCTCGCGAAGGGGTCTTCGCGGTCGCGGTCCCACGCGCTGCCGCGCACGAACGCGACGTTGGTCGTGCATTTGTAGCACTCGGCCATCGCAACCAGCTCGTGGTGAGGCTCGGCTGCGCGCAGGTAGTCGATGCGAAGATCGAGCGTGGCGATCGTCTTGAACTCGGGAAGGCTGCACTGGACGGCAAGGCCGCTGGCCTGGTCGAGCAGCGTCGTGATGACACCGCCGAAGACGACGCCGCGCACCGGGTCGCCGACCAGCTCCTCGCTCCACGGCAGGCGCACGGTAGCTCGGCACGGCGCCGCTTCGACGACGCGAATGCCGAGCCGCACGCACTGGGGAATGTGCATCACCAGCTCGTGGCGGTCCTTGCCGAACAGGGGTTGCATCGCGTAGTGCGCATCCGCCGCCTGCGTCATGGTCGTCGCCGCTATCGTGATCGCCGCGGACCCGCAAGCGGCGCCGCGGCGCCTGCGTCGTGGCCAGCTGCAGCCGATGCGTGCTATGCTGCCGCGCTCGGGCAGCGCCGCGAGCGCATCGCCCGTCGTCATGAGCCGGCGCCTGAACCGCAACATCGAGGGACTCTCCCAGTCGGCGATCCGCGCGATGACGGTCGAGTGCGCGAAAGTCGGCGGCATCAACCTCGCGCAGGGCATCTGCGACACGCCGGTTCCGGACGCCGTAGCCGCCGCCGTCGCGCCTGCGATTGCCGCCGGTCGCAACACCTACAGCCGCTGCGAAGGCATCGACGAGCTTCGTGAGGCCCTGGCCGCCAAGATGCGGGCCGGCGGCATCGAATACGATGCGGCGAGCGAAATCGTCGTGACGATCGGCGCGACCGGCGCGTTCCAGATCGCCGCGACCGCGCTGCTCGAGCCCGGCGACGAAGTGGTCATTTTCGAGCCGTTCTACGGCTACCACGTCAGCGCGTTGAGAACCCTCGGCCTCGTTCCGCGCTTCGTCGCACTGGAAGCGTCCGGTCCCGGCAGCGGCGGCGGCGGAAGTGGCGGCTGGACGCTCGACGAGCAGGTGCTCCATCAGTCGATCGGTGCGCGCACCCGCGCGATCGTCGTCAACACGCCGTCCAATCCCTGCGGCAAGGTCTTCTCGCGCGCCGAGCTGGCCGCGATCGGCCGCATCGCCGAGGAGCACGACCTGTGGATCTTCACCGACGAAGTCTACGAGCACTTCGTCTACGACGGGCGCGATCACGCCAGCCCCGCCTCCCTGCCGGGCCTTCGCGACCGCACGATCACGATGTCGTCGCTGTCGAAGACGCTGTCGATCACCGGCTGGCGGCTTGGCTGGATCGCAGCCGACGCGCGCTGGGCGCGGGCCTTCGCGCAGGTCAACGACCTCGTCTACGTCTGCGCGCCGACTCCGCTGCAGGTCGCGGCCGCCGCGGGCCTCGGCGCCCTCGGTCCCGATTACCGCACGAGACTGGCTCGCGAGCACGAGCGAAAGCGTGACCGGCTCTGCGCGGCGCTTGCCGATGCCGGGCTGGCCCCGCACGTGCCTGAAGGCGCCTATTACGTGCTGGCCGACTCCTCTTCTCTTCCGGGAAAAACCGCGATGGAGCGCGCAATGCACCTCCTCGATCGAACGCACCTGGCCGCCGTTCCCGGCAACGCGTTCTTCACGGGCGATCGCGGCCACGACCTGCTGCGCTTCTGCTTCGGCAAGACCGACGAAGACCTGGACGAGGCGTGCCGGCGCCTTCGCACCCGGAGCCTCGCGTGATCGCCGTCGCCCCGGGCATCGGCATCTGCGAAGCCGAGCTCGGCGTCACCTATGTCCGCAGCAGCGGGCCCGGCGGGCAGAACGTCAACAAGACCAACTCCAAGGCCGTCGTGCGCTGGAACGTGCGACGCGCACCGGGAATTCCCGGCGACGTCAAGGCGCGCTTCCTCGCGCGTTTCGCGTCGCGCGTCTCCGACGCGGGCGACGTCATCATCACGAGCGACCGCCATCGCGACCAGCCGCGCAACCTCGAGGACTGCCTGGCCAAGCTCGAGGCGATGCTCGCCGAAGTCGCTGTCGCGCCCGTGCGGCGCCGGCCGACTCGGCCCGGACGTGCCGCGCGCGAGCGACGCCTCTCCGACAAGCGTGTGCACGGCGCCAGGAAGAACCTGCGAGGCCGCGTCGGCGACGATTGAGCTCGGCGCTACGATTTTCGTAGCGCTACGAAAATCGTAGCGCAGACGAGCCTTGCGGGCCCTTCGCTCAGGATTTCGTCTCGGTCCAGCCCGTTGCCGAGGGTTCCTCGGACAGCAGTTGCTGGGCACCCGAAGTGACGACGCGGTCGCCGGCGGCAACGCCGGTCGTCGTCAGCCAGCCCGAAAGGCTTGCGCGGTCGAGACTGATCCGCACGCGGTGAAAAGTATCGGCGCTGCCTGCCTCGACGTACACCCACGCCGCGCCGTCGGTGCGCACGATCGCGTCGCGCGGAACGAGCGCGGCCGGTTTCGGCTCTCCGTCGATCTCGAGAAAAGCGGACAGGAACGCTCCCGGCGCAAGGCGCGCGGTGTTCGGTGACACAAGTGCAAGGAAAGCCTGCCCCTGAAGCTGCTCGTCCACCGCAGGCGCGGGGCCGACGAGCTCGGCCGCGATGGTCTCGTTCGGCGCATCGACGAACGCGAGATGCACGGCGCGCGCCGAGAGCATGCGATGCGACGGCACGTCGACGCGAATCAGCTCGGCCTTGCCGGCGACGAGTTCCGACGCGAGCTCGTCGCGGTCCTGGCGAGTGCCCAGCTCAGTGCCCCAGCCGAGCAGCAGGCGCCCGTGCACGTCGGCCAGTGCCGAGCGCGCCGCGACTTCGGCCGACGTCGCCGTTTCGATCGCATGGGCCGAGACGTTCTGGTCGCTGGCCAGGCGGCGCGAGCGCGCGAGCTCGCGCGATGCAGCGTCCCACGCCGCTTCGGCGGTGTGCTCCTCGGCGACGAGCGCGACGTACGGCGCCGGATCGAGCACGCGCGCGTAGGCCTCGACCTGCGGCGCCAGCGACGCGGAGGCAATCTCGTGCACCTGCAGGCTGAGATGCGACGGATCCGTGTCGTGCAGGCGTATCGTCACGCTTCCGTCCGCTTCGCGGCGAAGCTCGGCGTGAGCCTGCGCCTTCGATGCGCCCTCCGCGGGTGGTGCCGGGGTGCGATCGCAGCCCGTGGTGAAAACTGCGAGCAACCCCGCAGCGGCACCGATCCATGCAGGAAGTGCGCGATTCACCTGGCACCTGCGGGGGCCGCGGCGGCGACGGCTCCGGCGGACGCCGCGATGCGCACCGGATCGGACTCGAGGTCGACACCGAACGGCAGCTGCATCGCATCCTCGAGTGCACCGTAGGCCCTGGCCTGCGCCAGTCGCGCATCGATCCGCGCAATCCCGGCGTCCAGGGCGTCGATCCTTGCCGCGCCGGCTTCGACTCGATCGATCGCGCCGGCGTCGACCGCGAGTGTCACGCGATCGAGGACGCTACGGGCCGACTCGGCGGCGCGCTGCGCAGCCTGGACACCGTCGCGCGCTGCCTGGGCGTTTGCCCACGCGGAGTCGACGTCGGAAAGCGCGCCCTGCTGGGCAGCGTCGAATTCGGCAAGCATCTGCTTCCTTGCGGCTTTCGCCTCCAGGATGGGTCCCTGGTTCTGGTCGAAGATCGGCAGGTCGATCGTGAATCCGATCGACCATTTCTCGTCGGCCTGGTCGTACGAATACTGGTTGGTGAGATGAACGTCGGGATACTGCCTGGCAATCTCGAGCCGCAGCGTGCTTTCGCTTGCGACGAAAGCGGCCAGCGCCGCTCGAACGTCGCCCCGCTCGAGCATCGCACGGCGCCGCGCCTGCTTCGCCGACAGGTTCGATCCCGGCGGTGCGTCGAGCGATACGGAGACCGGCGCATCGTCGAGCGCATCGAGCGGGATGCCGATCGCAGCGGCCGCTGCTGCGCTCGCCGACGTGATCGCGACCTTTCCCTGCGCTTCCTCGATCACTGCGCGTTCCCTTGCCAGGCGCGCCGGATCGCTTTCGATCCGGGATGCCGCGCCGGCTTCGACGCGTTTCTGGAACAGGTCGGCGACGCTGCGCTGCAGCGCGACGCGCTCGGACAGAAGCCCGCTTTTTTCGATCGCGGCCTCGCGTTCGAGCAGCGCGTCGCGCAGCCTGCTGCGCACTCTCCACGCGGCGCTGCCGATGGCCAGCCGCGCAGCCTGCGACAGCGCGTGGGCCTGCTCGATGCGATAGCCGCGCTTGCCGGCGGTCTCGATCGGAATGTCCAGCGCGACGGTCGCGACCCACGGCGAAGGGTTTCCCATCAAGTGCTCGGCACGCTCCGGCGTAAACACGAGTTTCGGATTCGGCCTTGCGGCAGCGGTGACCCTGCCCGCTTCCGCCCTGGCCCACTGGGCACGGGCGACGTCGAGATCGGGGCTGAAGAAAAACGCCGCAAGCGTCAGGGTCTGGAGGTCCCAGCTCGGCAAAGGCCACTGGCCGAGCGCGTGTCCAAGCGCAGTCTCGAGGTAGCTGCGAAGCTCGGGCGACGCGAGCGAGCGCGACTCCAGCGCCGTTGCCGACTCGGCCGGATCCAGCTTCAGCGGCTCGTAGTGCGCGCAACCGGTGCCGCCTGCGAGCGAAATCGCGGCGAAGATGGCCGCGACTGCAGAAGGAGAGCGGCGGCTCACGCTCTCTGCTCCTTCAGGCGAGCGGCGGCTGGCGCTCGCCGTCCCTTGGAAACAGCGGCGGCTCGCGCTCGCCGGCCCATTGAAACAGCGGCGGCTGGCGCTCGCCGCTTTTGCATCGACGTGCCCGCATCCCTGTTGACCTCGACGATCGAACCGGCTCGAACACCCCCATGCCAGGGACCGAGCGAGCAACCGAGCAAAGAACCGAACTGGAGCGGCCGCAAGCCCTCGAGCCGTACACGCTTCACGTCTTCGACCAGTCGTATTTCAGCGGAAAGATGCAGGCCTATCTCGCATTCAAGGAGATCCCGCACCGCAGCCACGTCGTCAGCTGGCGCGAGCTCACGGCGCGCATCGCGCCGCACACCGGACTGGTCGAAGTGCCGGTGCTCGAATGCGCCGACGGCACTTTCCTGCGCGACAGTACCGCGATGATCGAATGGATGGAGCCGCGCTACCCGCAAGGCCGTGTGCTTCCCGACGACGAAGCCGCCGCATTCGTGTGCCGTCTTCTCGAAGACTACGGCGACGAAGGGCTGTGGCGGCCGGCCCTCTACTACCGCTGGGCATTTTCGCGCGATGCGCTGCTCAACGCGCGCCTGTTCGTCGAAGACTGGCTCCGGTTTCCGCTGACTGCGCCTTTCGTGCTGCGCCTGTTCGTGCGGCGCCGCCAGCAGCGTGCCTACATGGGCGGCGAAGGCATCACCGCAACCAACCGCGGCGACGTCGAGCGCCACTACCTCGACGAGCTTGCCGACCTGGACGCGATCTTCCGCAAGCGCCCCTACCTTTTCGGCGCGCGGCCGAGCCTGGCCGACTTCGGCTACTTCGCCTCGATGTTCCGTCATTTCGGCATCGATCCGACACCCGCCAGGCTGATGCGTGAGCGAGCTCCGGCCGTCTACGAATGGGTCGCCAGGATGTGGAACTCGCGCGCATCGCGCCTGGAAGCTGCGCGCTGGTGCAGCGATCCCGCCGTCCCCGCCGATCTCGAGCCCCTGCTCGCGCGCGCCGCTCGTCGCTACCTTCCGGTGCTCCACGCCAACGCCCGCGCGGTTGCAGACGGCCGCAGCAGCTTCGATGCGACGATCGACGGCAAGGCGTATCCGGGTCTTGCCGCCGTACCGTTCCAGGCGTGGCGGCGCAGCGTGCTGCAGCGCGCGCTCGCCGGACTCTCCGCAGAGGCCGGCGCCGACGTTCGCGACCTGCTCCAGCGCAGCGGGTGCCTCGTGTGGCTCGAGAAGGACGGGATTCTCGATCATCGGTATCCGGAAGGAGACGCGTTGCCGCATGGGAGGCCGCGACACATCGGCCTCCTCGAGAAGGCAAGGATGCAGATGTTCGGGACTCCGCACCATCACGAGGCCGGTACGGCCGGGCACTGAAGGGAAGACCGCCGGCGCGGCGCCGGACGGCTCAGTAGGCCGCCGAGCGCTTGCCGGTGAACAAGTCGATCACGCGGCGCGTGGCGCCGGCAACCGGCTCCTCGAGCACGACGATGAAGACCTTCCTCAGCATGCCCTCGGGGCAGGAGAGTGGGCGCACGGCGTGCCAGGACTTCTCGCGCCGCGCGAACAGCAGGCTGCGGTTTCCCACCGACTTGGCTTGCGCGACCAGATCGAAATCGTTGTAGTCGGGCGCCGACTCGCGCGGGATGCGGCCGTGATCGTCGAGGATCAGCGTCTGCCCTCCCCACTCCTCGTTCCAGTCGACCTCGTTGTTGAGGTAGAAAATATGCGATCCGAGCTTGCGCTTGGCGTCGCAGTGCGGCGACACCGAAGCTCCGCGCGGCGCGTAGTGCCAGTGGAAGCTCGGCCAGACCGCTCGCGCCGCGAATGCCTGCTTGAGGAAACGGCGGTATTCGAGGCCGCGAAGCTCGGCGACGAACTCGTGCCACGCGGGCGCGATCTCGAGGTCTTCGCGGTATTCGAGGCTGTAGCGATCGTGGCTGGTCTGGCCGTGGCTGCGAGGAACGCCGAAGGATTCGCGCATCCTCGAGACGTCGGGCATCGTCTCGCAAAGGATGCGGTACCCGTCGTCGGTCAGGAAGCCTTGCGGGTTCCAGTACGGGTACGGCTTGGTCGCCAGGAAGGCCTCGGCATCGAACCGCTGCAGCTGGTCTTCGTTCAGAAAGCGCAACTGTGCCATGTATCAAAAATACACCAGAGCGGGTGACAACTCCATGACGGCAGGGCGCAGCGCACCCTGCGGCGCCCCGGCGGGATCGATGCCCCGGGACGCCCGAACGTCTGAATTTCCAGCCATGTGCGAACTTCTCCCTTCTGCGACCGATCGTCTCCCCTTATGGGTTGCCGAAAATCCGTGAAGGATTCGGTCCATACTTCGAAGATCGACTCCTGGCTGATCGGAGTCTTCGCCGTCTCGGGACTGATGGCCGGCGGCGCCTGCCTGCCGGTGCTGAGGACCGAGAGCTGGCCTGCGCTCGTCGTCGTGCTCGTCACGCTCGCGTTCGCGCTCGGCCTGCCATCGTGGCTGATCGTATCGACGAGGTACACGCTGACCGACGAGGAGTTGCGCATCCGCAGCGGCCCGTTTCGCTGGACGATTGCGCTTCGATCGATCCGGCGCGTGACGCCGACGCGCAATCCTCTTTCGAGCCCTGCGCTGTCGCTGGACCGGTTGAGAATCGACTACGACGGTCGCTCGATCATGATCTCGCCGCTCTATCGCGGGCGTTTCGTCGATGAGCTGAAGGAGCGCGGCGTGCGCCTCGAGTGACGCGAGCTGCCGTCAGCGCGCTGCGTCGCGCTCGAGGCAGCGCGCTGCGTCGCGCTCGAGGCAGCGCGCTGCGTCGCGCTCGAGGCAGCGGCGGATCCAGCGCGTCGTGATCTTCTCCGAAAGGCTGTTCTGGCCGAGGCGGTCGCGAAGGCCGGTAAAGTCCACCTTGTCCAGGTCCTGGTCCTGGTTGAAGCACGAGAAGACGTACGTCGTCTTGCCGGTCGCCGGGTCGCGGTGCGGCTGCAGGCACTGCGCGCAGATTTCCTTCATCATGCACTGCATCGGCGAGTTGATCGACCCGATGCCGCAGTGGCCGGGCTTCAGGTACGGCGCGAGGATCGTGTGGCGCGACTCGGCCACGGCCGCCATCATGCGGTCGGAGCCGATCGCGATGATGTGCGCGGCCTCCGACAGCGAGATCGGCACGTCGCCGAGGCCCCCGGTCGCATATGCGAGCATCGCCTGCACGACGTTGCCGACAAACGTGCGGTCACCGGCCCGCGTGATGCGAAAGCCCGGCGCTTCGTCGCAGCACCATACGATGATGTCGGCCGCCGCCTCGATGTCCTCGACCTTGTAACGGTCGGCGATCTGTTTGTACGCCGCGAAATAGACGACGCGGGAGCCGGCACGCCGCATCGCCTGCCCAATCGAGAAGAGCACGGCGTTGCCGAGGCCGCCGCCGGCCAGGATCACCGTCTCCCCGGTCGGGATGTGCGTCGGAGCGCCCGTCGGGCCCATCAGCACGACGGGCTCGCCCTCGCGCAGCAGCGAGCAGAGGCTCGAGGAGCCGCCCATCTCCAGCGCGATCGTCGAGACGAGGCCCTTGTCGGCGTCCACCCACGCTCCGGTGAGCGCGAGGCCTTCCATCTGCAGCTTGGTGCCGCCGACTTCGGGAGCGAGCGTCTCGAAGTTCTGCAGCCGGTAGAACTGGCCGGGACGGAAGCGGCGCGCGGCCGCGGGCGCCCGCACCATCACTTCGATGATCGTCGGCGTGAGCCGTTCGACGCGCTCGACGGTCGGACGGAATTCGTACCACAGGCGCGCGAAGAAGCCGCGCGCCGTCTCGCGAGAGCACGGCTTGCGCCGCGCGAGCACGCGCGAAACTGCCAGGTACCCCTGCTTGGCCGAGCCGAGGGCCTTGACGACGTTGCCGAAGAACGACGGGTGCACGTCACCGAAGAAGCTGACGAAGCGGCCGTCGGCCAGACGCGTCAGCAGCACGTCGGCGCGCTCGGGCTTGCTGATCGAGAACGACGGCTGCACCGGGTTGCCGTTCTCGTCGCAGGCCTGGAAATACTTGCCGTCGAGCACGAAGTTCGAGTCGTCCTCGCGCGCAAGAACCGTGTTCGGCTGGGTGCCGGCCGCGACGAAGACGGTGCGCGCAGGAAGTGTCACTTCGCTGCCGGCAGCCCATTTACCGTCGTCGCCGAGGGTCCGCCTGGTAAAGCGGATCGCCTCCACCGAGCGATTGCCGTCGATCTCGATTGCCACGGGGCTCAGGCACTCGGTGAAGACGGCGCCTTCCTCAAGGGCCTTCTCGACTTCCTCGTGGTTGAGCGTGTACGAGGGGCTGTCGACGAGGCGGCGGCGGTACGCGATCGTCGCGCCTCCCCACGATTGCAGGAGCTCGACCAGGCGCGGCTCTTGGCCGGCTGCGGCCGCCCTTTCGCGCTCGGCGCGGATCGCCGCCGCGTGCGCGAGGAATTCGGCGGCGACTTCCTTGTCGGCCGCGTCCCAGTATTCACGCACCTGTCCGGTGCCCAGCTCGGATGTCAGCGTCTCGTAGCGTTGCGCAAATTTTTCGACCTGGACGACGTAGTACGCGAGCGACTCGGTTGCCGTATCGACGGCCGTCAGCCCGCCGCCGACGACGACGACCGGAAGGCGAAGTTGCATGTTCGCGATCGACTCGGGCCGGGCCGCACCGGTGAGCTGCAACGCCATCAGGAAATCGGAAGCCGCGCGCACGCCGCGCGCGAGCCCGTTCGGAATGTCGAGCACCGTCGGCTTGCC
The DNA here is from genome assembly GCA_036493895.1 of Candidatus Binatia bacterium. Classification (NCBI taxonomy): domain Bacteria; phylum Candidatus Binatota; class Binatia (SeqCode); species Binatia bacterium. The sequence goes on from DASXOZ010000015.1 coordinate 66,642, forward strand.
GGCGCCGACGCACACGGCGACGTGGTCGAAGCCGAACTTCATCGCCTCCTCGAGCGTCAGCGTGCTGCCGAAGCGCACGCCGCCGAGCATCGAGAACGAAGCGCGCCTCTCGAGCAGAAGCCGGATGATCTTCAGGAAGTTCTTGTCCCAGCGCACCGTGATGCCGTACTCGGCCACTCCGCCGAAACCTGCCATCACGCGGTCGCCGAGCTGCTCGGCAAGACAGGAGACGTCGCGAATCGGCGCGAACGGACGATGGCCGCCGTCGAGCGCAACGCCGCAGACGTCTTCGGGCAGCGGCTCGATCTTGAGGCCGTCGATCGCGACGACGGTGTGGCCGTCCTGCAGCAACTGGTGCGAAAGGCCGAAGCCTGCCGGACCGAGCCCGACGACGAGGACTTTGCGGCCGGTGTCGGCCTTGGGGAACGGCCGCGCCAGGTTCAGCGGATTCCAGCGCGTCAGCAGCGAGTAGATCTCGAATCCCCACGGCAGCGCGAGCACGTCCTTCAAAGTTCGCGTTTCGGCCTGCGGAATGTCGACGGGATCCTGCTTCTGGTAGACGCACGACTTCATGCAGTCGTTGCAGATGCGATGGCCCGTCACGGCGCACATCGGATTGTCGACGACGATGATCGCCAGCGCGCCGATCGCATGACCCTCGACCTTGGCGGTGTGGAATTCGGAGATCTTCTCCGACAGCGGGCAACCGGCCAGGTTTACGCCGAACGACGATCTGCGGAAGGCGCCGTTCGCCTGACCGGGCGCCGCCTTCTCCTGCAGGCCTTTGGAGCAGGAGTCCTTGCCCTGGTTATGGCACCAAATGCAGTAGTTGGCCTGGTCGAGCGCTCCGACCAGATCCGTGCCCTGGTCGGTCAGGTTGAATCCGTGGCGGCGGCGAAGGTGTCCGGCATCGATTCGAAAAGACACGACGCCTTCGTGCTCCGAGCGAACCGCGTGCTGCAGCAGGTTCATCGGATCGCTTTTTTTCGGAAGGCCGAAGAGCACGCCTTCCCTGTGACGGGCGATGCCGTTTTTCGTGTGCAGCGCCCACGCAGCGTAGTGCCTGGCGACGTCCAGCTCGGCGGCGCGCGACGCATGCTCGGCCAGCCACCGCTTCACCGCGCCGGCAAACGCGATCTCGAACGCGACGATGTCTTCGCCCGGTGCCTGCCCAACCAGAGCCGTGATTTCGCCGGTCAACGCATCGCCGTCGTACGCAGCCGCTTCGGCGGCAGGAACTGCACTGACCGGCTTTCGCTGCACGAAGCTGCGCTTGGTCTCGAACAGAGGAATGAGATCGCGGTGACGCTGCTCGAGCGTCGCAAGCTCGCCCTGGATGCCGAACAGCTCGGCAAGGAAAGCGTCGAGGTGCGGAGCCGCCGCGAGGATCAGCTCGGATTCTTCTTTGGACGAGAGCAGCCGCGGATTGCCGCGCGCCAGCACGAGGCGTGCGGCCAGCGGCTGGTCTTTCATCGCCAGACGCACGAGGAACTCGGCATCCAGGCGCACCAGGCCGTCGCGGTCGTAAAGGTCCGCGAACGATAGACCGAAAGCGAGCCTGAGCGCGGGGTCCTGCGAAGAGCTTCCGTTTTGTTCGTTCACCGCCGCGAGCCCCCCGGATCGAAAGGCTGCGTTTACGGCGAAACCTTGACGGAGGAAAGCGGTGCGATCCTTCCCGCCACGTCGCCCGCCACGTCGCCCGCCACGTCGCCCGCCACGTTGCCCGCCACGTCGCCGGCCACTCTGTCCGTCACCCTGCCGCCGTCGAGCGCGACGACGCAGCTTGCGAGACGCTCGACGTCGCCGCGGTCGTGGCTGACGAGAATGGTCGGGATGTTCCACTCCTCGAGCAGCGCTTCGAGGTGCGCGAGGATGCGCTGTTTCAGCTCCGCATCGAGCGCGACCAGAGGCTCGTCCATCAGCAATAGGCGCGGGCCGCGCAGCATGGCGCGCCCGAGCGCGACGCGACGGCGCTCGCCTCCGCTCAGCGACTCGGGCCTGCGATCGAGCAGGGGACCGATCTCGAGGATTTCGACGACGCGCGCGAGTTCCACCGTCGGCGCGGCGCTGCGGCGCCGTCCGTACGCGAGGTTCTCCCGCACCGAAAGATGCGGGAACAGCAGGTGTTCCTGGAACACGACGCCGATGCGGCGCGCCTCGGGTGCCACGATGACGCCGCGCGCGGTATCGAGAAGCACGTCGCCGTCGAGCACGATGCGGCCGAACGAGGGGCGCAGCAGTCCCGCGATGAGATCCAGCGTCGTCGTCTTTCCGCTGCCCGAAGGCCCGACGAGTGCCGTGACACCGGCACCGGCCTCGAAGCTCGCATCGAGCACGAAGCCGCTTGCGTAGCGGTGCCTGCACTCGAAGAGTAGGCTCATTCCCTTTCGCTCGCGGTTTCGCTGCGCGCCGGCTGCCAGCCGACGCGACGGTCGAAAAGCTCGGACACCACGAGGGCACCGGCTGCGATGAGGATCGAAACGACGACCAGGCGCGCGCCGTGCTCCATTCCGCCGGGGGACTGCACGGCGCTGTAGACGTACAGCGGGATCGTCTGGGTCTGGCCGGGAATGCTGCCGGCGATCATCATCGTCGCGCCGAACTCGCCGATCGAGCGTGCGAACGCGAGCACCGCGCCGGCGATGATGCCGCGCCGGGCCAGCGGCAGCGTCACGGTGCAAAACGCATCGAAACGGCTCGCACCGAGGGTGCGCGCAACCTGCTCGAGGCGCGCGTCGACATCGGCGAACGCGACGCGCATCGCACGTACCATCAGCGGAAACGCCATCACCGCCGAAGCCAGCGCGGCGGCCTTCCACGTGAACACGATGCGGATGCCGAGCCGGTCCTGGAGGAAGCGTCCGACAAAGCCCTGGCTGCCGAACGTCACCAACAGCAGGTAGCCGGTGACGACCGGAGGCAGCACGAGCGGAAGGCTGATCAGCGTCTCGACGAGGCTCTTGCCGCGAAAACGGCGGCGCGCCAGCAGATGACCGAGCGCGATGCCGAATGGCAGGCTTGCGGCGGTGGCCACCAGTGCGACGACGATGCTCAGTCGCACGGCCGACCACTCGTCGGCGGTCAGCCAGCCGGCCGCCGTCACCGCGTCACCAGCTCTCGCCGAAAGGTCGCCCCTCGACCTGGAACGACGAGGCAACGCGCCTGCTCATTGCGAAATTGCCACCGTCACGCGGCCTTCCGCGCGTCCAGGGCCTTGCGCACCTGCTCGGCGTGGCCGGCCGCTTTGACGCGCGCCCAGTGCTGGGCGACTTTGCCCGCCGGATCGATGAGGACGGTGGAGCGGATCACGCCGGTCGTGATCTTGCCGTACATGTTCTTCTCACCCCAGGCGCCGTACTTCTCCATCACCGCGTGCGTCGGGTCCGAGAGCAGCGGGATCTTGAGCTTGTACTTCGCGATGAACTTGCTGTGCGTCTCAGGGCTGTCGGCGCTGCAGCCGAGCACGGTGGCGCCGAGTCCTTCGAACTTCTTGAGTCCCGTCGTGAACTCGCAAGCCTCGGTGGTGCAGCCGGGAGTGTCGTCCTTCGGATAGAAGTAGAGCACGACCCAGCGGCCTGCGAACTCGGAGAGCTTGCGGACCTTGCCGTCCTGGTCCTTCAGCGTGAACGCGGGAGCTTTCTTGCCGGCTTCGATCATTGCGGGTTCCTTTGCTGCTGCTGCTATGCGCGCCTGGTCGCGCACTCTTGTCGGATGGAGGCGGGCAGTGCAATCGGCTCGGCGCCCTCACAGGGCGCCGGCCGCGACGGGGGCGGCAACTGCCTGCGGTCCGCTTCGCAGCGCGGCCACCAGCCCCGCAAGCGCGCCGGTGAGCATCAGTGCATCGCTGGTCGCGATGGCCACCGATGTCGAGACGCCGCCGGCGGCTGCAATCGCGAGCACGGCGCCGGCCGTTCCCGTGCCGAGCGCAATGCCGAGCACATTGGCGAGTTGCAGCGACGCGGCCGCCGAGCCGTCCTGCCCTTCCTGTCCTCTGGTGCGCTCGAACACAACGAGCGTGGTGGCAGGATACGCAATGCCGATGCCGAGGCCGGCCGTCATCCAGCTCGCGACGGCGACGGCGGCCGGTGACGACGCGACGAGCACCCAGCTTGCGCCGCAGATCGCGAGCGCCGTCAGCGCCAGTCCCGTGGCCGCCAGCACGGCAAGCTCCACTTTTCCGACGAGGCGTTCCTGGATCCACGTTCCCGTCGTCCACGACAGTGTTCCCACCGTCAGCGCGAGACCCGCGATGTGGATCGGCTCGCCTCGCACCATCGTCAGCGACAACGGCACGAACGCTTCGCAACCGAAGAACGCGAACGTCACCAGCGTCTTGGCGGCGAGCGCGGCAGGTGCCCCGCGTGCGGCGACGAGCGTTCCTTGCGGAAACAGCCGTCGCAGCGCAGGAACCGCAACAGCGGCTCCGACTGCGACACCTGCTGCGACGAACGCCGCCGAACCCGAATTCGTCGCAAGAAGCGCCAGCGCGGCTCCCGCAGCAAGTTGCACGGCGTCGCGCGTCGATGTGGCGCCGCCCTGCTCGGCCGCGTCCCGCGCCGACAGGCTTCGCAGCCCGCGCGCCGCAACGTACGAAGAAGCGAGCGTCACCGGCACGAGCAGCAGGAACACCGAGCGCCAGCCGGCGACGCTCGCCAAAAGCGCGGCTGCACCGGGCCCGAGAAGACCGGGAATCACCCACGCGCTCGCGAACAGTGCGAGCATGCGCGGCTGGTCTGCCGGCTCGTAGCCGCGCGCGATGCCGACGTAGGCGATCGAAGACAGCGCGCCCGCGCCGAAGCCTTGCGCGATGCGAGCGGCGACGAGGCAAGGCATCGACGGCGCGACGCCGGCAACAAGGAGCCCGGCGACGAACAGCACGCTGCCGATCACGAACGGCATCAGCGGGTCGCCGCGATCGGACATCGAGCCGGATGCAGGAATCGCGACGAGGTTGGCGAGCATGAAGCCGCTGAACACCCAGCCGTACCAGCCGAGGCTCGAAGCGACGTCGCCCGCGCCGAGACCGGCTGCGACGGCCGGCATGATCGTCGCCACCGCCATCGCTTCGAACGCCGTGACCGAGATCGTCAGCAGAAGACCGATCGTCAGAGCGCGGTGGGCGCGGTCCCAGACTGCGGCTCCCGGCTTCAAAGGTTCCCTCCTCGCGAGCGTGCGGACGATTTAGAAAGTATCGGCTTTCTAAATTAAGTCAAGAAATATCTTGCTTATTGTCTGGCATCTTCTTATAGCGTGGCGCCGTGGCGCCGCGTCGACCAGAGGACACGGGAAGGGCACGCGACCGCGTCCTTTACCTTCTGAAGACCCGCGGACCCCAGGCAGCCCGCGAGCTGGCCGGGGTGCTCGGCGTCACGACGATGGCGGTGCGCCAGCATCTTCAGGCTCTTGATGCCGAGGGCCTGATCCAGTTTGCCGACGAAAGACGCAAAGTCGGCCGGCCGGTTCGCATCTGGTCGCTGACATCGAAGGCATCCGCTCGATTTCCCGATACCCACGGCGAGCTTACCGTCGATCTTCTGTCGGCGGTGCGCGCCACGTTCGGAGCCGAAGGCCTCGACCGCCTCGTCGGCGAGCGCAGCCGCCAGCAGGCCGAGTCGTACCGGCGGCGCATGCCCGACCGCGGCGCACCGCTGGACCAGCGAATCTCCGCACTTGCGACGCTTCGCTGTGAGGATGGTTACATGGCCGAGTGCTCGCGCAGCGAGGACGGCAGCTGGGTGCTGGCCGAGAACCACTGCCCGATCTGCGCCGCCGCCGCCGCGTGCCAGGGCTTGTGCCGCGACGAGCTCGCGATGTTCTCGCAGCTTCTCGGCCCCGATGTGGTGGTCTCGCGCGACGAGCACATCCTTGCAGGCGCGCGCCGCTGCGCATATCGCATCGCGGCAGCAGCGGCGCCGACCAACTGAGCGCGAAGCGCGAACGTGGAACAGCCGGGCGCGAAGCGCGGAAAACACAGGAGAACACCATGAGAGCCTACGACCTCGCGACTTCGTTCGCTGCGAGCATCGTGCGCGCAGGCGCCGGCATGGAGACTGCGGGAGTCGGCGCGAGGCCGGACAAGCTTCTCGAGGTCTTCGAGTTCGAGGCGTGCCCGTTCTGCCGCAAGGTGCGCGAAGCCCTGTCGATCCTCGACCTCGACGCGATGATCTACCCGTGCCCGAAAAACGGGCCGCGTTTCCGTCCCGAGTCGATCCGGCGCGGAGGAAGGAGCCAGTTCCCGTGGTTCCTCGATCCGAATACCGGCGTCGAGATGTACGAGTCCGACGACATCGTCGAGTACCTGTTCAAGACTTACGGTAACGGTCACGTGCCGTGGACGCTGTCGACACCGGTGCTGCGCGACGTCACGTCGGGTATCGCGTCGGCCGCCCGTCTTACCGCCGGCCGCATCTACCGCGGGACGCGCACTGCCGAAAAACCGCTGGAGCTGTGGAGCTTCGAAGCCTCGCCGTACTGCCGCCTGGTGCGCGAGCGCCTTTGCGAGCTCGAGATCCCGTACGTGCTGCACAACGTCGCCAAGGGCAGCAGCAAGCGCGAAGCGTTCGTCGCCCGCTCGGGAAAAATGATGGTGCCGTACCTCGTCGACCCGAACACGGGGCGCGAGATGTTCGAGTCGGCCGAAATCTGCGCGTACCTCGACCAGACCTACGCGGCGGACTGACCGCGGCCCTGATAACCGCCTGCCTCGCCGGTCTCGTGACCGGCCTCGGCCCCTCCCTCGGCCGGCCGCCGTCCCTCGGCCGGGGCGTTCGACTCGTCGCGTCGGCCTGCTATAAAAGGTGGGTTTCCATCCCGTAACCACATCCTCGGAGAGGACCTTTCAAGAAATGAACGTAACGGTACGCACCCTCAAAGGGCGCGCGGTTTCGTGGGGCAAAGCCCTGTTCGCCGCCGCCATCGTCCTTGCCGCCTGCGGCCTTGCCCACCCGGCGCTGGCCAGTGAAGCCAGTCTCAAGCTCCCGCCGTTTACCCAGCCGATGTTTTTCGGCGGAGGCACCTCGGGCGCCGCGATCCTGACCTGGGGACTGGTCGTCGCCGCCCTCGGCCTGCTGTTCGGGCTCTCCGAATACCGCACCCTGCGCGGGCTGCCGGTCCACAAGTCGATGCTCGAGATCTCGGACCTGATCTACGAGACCTGCAAGCAGTACCTGATCACGCAGGGCAAGTTCATCCTGATCCTCGAGGTCTTCATCGGCGCGGTCATCGTGCTGTATTTCGGCTTCCTCGTGAAGGACGCCTCGATGACGCCGCTGCGCGTCCTCGTCATCCTGCTGTTCAGCTTCGTCGGCATCGGCGGCAGCTACGGGGTCGCCTGGTTCGGCATCCGCGTCAACACGTTCGCGAACTCGCGCACCGCGTTCGCGAGTCTCGGTGGCAAGCCCTTCCCCACCTACGAGATTCCGCTGCGCGCCGGCATGTCGATCGGCCTCGTGCTGATCTCGGTCGAGCTGCTGATCATGCTGGCGATCCTGCTCTTCATCCCCGGGGACTTCGCCGGCCCCTGCTTCATCGGTTTCGCGATCGGCGAATCGCTCGGCGCCTCGGCGCTTCGTATCGCCGGCGGCATCTTCACGAAGATCGCCGACATCGGTGCCGACCTGATGAAGATCGTGCTGAAGATCAAGGAAGACGACGCGAGAAACCCGGGCGTCATCGCCGACTGCACGGGCGACAACGCGGGCGACTCGGTCGGCCCGTCGGCCGACGGCTTCGAGACCTACGGCGTCACCGGCGTCGCACTGATCACCTTCATCCTGCTCGCCACCGGCGGCCACCCGGCAGCCGAGGCCTCGCGCATCCAGGTCCAGCTGCTGGTCTGGATCTTCTCGATGCGCATCATGATGGTCGGCGCGAGCTGGGTTTCGTACATGGTCAACGGCGTCCTCGCGAGGAACCGCTTCGGCGACGCCGACCACATGGACTACGAGCAGCCGCTGACCTTCCTGGTCTGGCTGACATCGATCGTGTCGATCGTGCTGACCTACGGCGTCTCCTACGCGCTGATGAGCGACATCCAGATCGGCGGCCACGTCGATGCGACGCTGTGGTGGAAGCTCGCCAGCATCATCAGCTGCGGGACGCTGGCCGGCGCCGTCATTCCCGAGGTCGTCAAGGTCTTCACGTCGACCAACTCGGCGCACGTCGCCGAAGTGGTGCAGAGCTCGCGCGAAGGCGGAGCGTCGCTGAACATCATCAGCGGCCTGGTTGCCGGGAACTTCAGCGGCTACTGGATGGGCATCGTCATCGTCGGCCTGATGGGCCTGGCGTACGGCGTCAGCACCATGGGCCTGATCAAGCTGTTCCCGGTTCCGGGCAGTCCGCTCGATCCGTCACCGATCTTCGCGTTCGGCCTGGTCGCCTTCGGCTTCCTCGGCATGGGCCCGGTCACGATCGCCGTCGACAGCTACGGACCGGTCACCGACAACGCGCAGTCGGTCTACGAACTGTCGCAGATCGAAAGCATCCCCGGCATCGAGGCCGAGCTGAAGCGCGACTTCGGCTTCATGCCGAACTTCGAGAAGGGCAAGCTTTTCCTCGAAGAGAACGACGGCGCCGGCAACACCTTCAAGGCGACCGCCAAGCCGGTGCTCATCGGCACCGCCGTGGTCGGCGCGACGACGATGATCTTCTCGATCATTTTCGTGCTGACCGGCGGCCTGACCTCGTCCGCGGACATCGCGAAGATTTCGATCCTTCACGCGCCCTTCCTGCTCGGCCTCATCACGGGAGGCGCGATGATCTACTGGTTCACCGGCGCGTCGATGCAGGCGGTCGCGGTCGGTGCCTACCGCGCCGTCGAGTTCATCAAGGACAACATCAAGCTGGACACGACCAAGGCGTCGGTGGCCGACAGCCGCCGCGTCGTCGAGATCTGCACGATCTACGCGCAGAAGGGCATGTTCAACATCTTCCTGGCGATCTTCTTCGCGACGCTGTCGTTCGCGTGCGTCGAACCGTTCTTCTTCATCGGCTACCTGATCTCGATCGCGATCTTCGGGCTGTACCAGGCCATTTTCATGGCCAACGCCGGCGGCGCCTGGGACAACGCGAAGAAAGTCGTCGAGGTGGACCTGAAGATGAAGGGCACTCCCCTGCACGACGCGTGCGTCGTCGGCGACACCGTCGGCGATCCGTTCAAGGACACCTCCAGCGTCGCGCTCAACCCCGTCATCAAGTTCACGACGCTGTTCGGGCTGCTGGCCGTCGAGCTGGCGGTCGAGCTGGGCCGCACGAACCCGGGACTGACGATGCTGCTGGCGGCGCTGTTCTTCCTGACCTCGGCGTTCTTCGTCCACCGCTCGTTCTACGGGATGCGGATCGAGAAGTAGGTCTCGGCCTTAGCTGCCGACTCTGCGAAGGCGGCCGGGGGCGAACCCCGGCCGCCTTTTTTTGGCCGTCGGCCACCGAACGGACGCACGGCAATCTCGCATCTCTGAGGACGCCGGCGCTGGTTCAGACCAGCCCGGCAGGACGAACGATCCGGTCGAATTCTTCGGCGGTCACATCACCGCGGCCGACGGCTTCGTCGCGAAGAGTCGTGCCGTTCGCGAGCGCCGCACGCGCGATCGCAGCGGCGCGGTCGTAGCCGAGACGCGGGACGAGCGCAGTGACGAGCATCAGCGAGCGCTCCACGAGCTCCGCGATGCGTGCCTCGTCTGCCTCCAGACCATCGATGCAGTGCACGGTCAGGCTGTGCGCTGCATCACCCAGCAGCTCGATCGACTGCAGCACGTTGCAGGCGATCACCGGCTTGAACGTGTTCAGCTCGAGCTGGCCCTGGGCACCCGCGAACGCCACCGTCACCTGGTTTCCCATGACCTGGGCGCAGACCATCATCATCGCCTCGCACTGCGACGGATTGACTTTGCCCGGCATGATCGAGGAACCGGGTTCGTTTTCGGGCAGGCGAAGCTCGCCGATTCCGCAGCGCGGACCCGAGCCGAGCAGGCGCAGGTCGCCGGCGAACTTGTTCAAGCCGGCCGCAATGGAGCCGAGGACGCCGGAAAGCTCGACGAACGTGTCGTGGGAAGCGAGCGCTTCGAACTTGTTCGGCGCCGAGACGAAAGGCAGGCCCGTGTAGCGCGCGAGCTCGGCGGCAAAGCGCGTCGCGAACTGCGCGTGCGTGTTGAGGCCGGTACCGACGGCGGTGCCGCCTTGCGCGACGGGATACAGTCTTTTCGTCGTGTCGTGCAGGCGATCGCACGCGGTGGCGAGCTGGGCCGCGTAACCCGACAGCTCCTGCCCCAACGTCAGAGGCACCGCGTCCTGGAGATGGGTCCGGCCGATCTTGACCAGGCCCGCGTACACCTGCGATTTGTGTTCGAGCGACACGCGAAGATGATCCAGCGCAGGCTCGAGCCGTCGCTGCAGCTCCTCGACGGCGGCCACGTGCATCGCCGTCGGGAAGACGTCATTGGACGACTGTCCGAGGTTGCAGTGGTCGTTCGGATGCACGAGGCGGTGCTCGCCGAGAGAGCCGCCGAGGATCTCGCTGGAACGGTTGGCCAGCACCTCGTTCACGTTCATGTTCGACTGGGTCCCCGAGCCGCTCTGCCAGACGGGCAGCGGAAAATGCGCATCGAGCTGCCCGGTGATCACTTCGTCGGCCGCGCGCACGATCGCATCCGCCAGCCGAAGATCGAGAAGGCCGAGCTCGGCGTTGACGAGGGCCGCGCAGCGCTTGACGATCCCGAGCGCGCGCACCAGCACGCAAGGCAGCGTCTGGCTGCCGATCGCGAAGTGCTCGAGTGCGCGCTGGGTCTGGGCACCCCAGTACTTGCCGGCCGCAACCGCGACGGAGCCGAAAGTATCGGTTTCGATGCGCGTCGCGATCTGCGCCGCGGTGCCAGCGCTGTTGCCGTCGCCGCTCATCGGTTCCTGACGTCGTTGATAAGGCCGCCGGCAAGAAGGATGCGAGCCTGGCGCTCGGTCACGGGCAGGCCGAGCGCAACTTGCAGCCCCTTCGATGGCACCGATGCGACGACCCCCGTCTGATCGCGAAGTGCTGCGTGCAGCCCTTCGATGACGACCACGTCTCGCTGCTCGAGCCTCCACCAGTCGTCCCCGCAGCACAGCTCGAAAGGCACGATTCCGAAGTTGATGAGGTTCTGGCGTCCGATGCGTGCGTACGACCTGGCCATAACGAACCGCTGGCCGAGATAGCGCGGCGCCAGCGCAGCGTGCTCGCGGCTGGAGCCCTGCGCGAAGTTCTCACCGGCAACGACGCAGAAACCGCCGAACTGCTCGCGACTCTCTCGCGCGCGCTCGTGGAAATCCGGATCGATCGCCGAATAGACGAACTTGCTGATGGCCGGGATGTTCGAGCGCAGCGGCAGCGCTTCGCCGCCGGCACGCAGGATCTCGTCCGTCGAGACGTCGTCGCCCATCTTGAGCAGCACCGGGATCTCGAGTCGATCCGGCAGCGCATCGAGCGTCGGCAGCGGCTTGATGTTGGGACCGCGCCGCAGCTCGACTGCCGCGCCGTTCGGTGCGAGCAACATCCTGCCGTCCAGGCGAGCGCGCGCAGGCTCCGCCCAGCATGGCACGGTGAGACTGCACCGGCGTGCCAGCTCGCGCGGATCCGTGATGCGACCGGTCAGCGCCGAAGCCGCCGCCGTCTCGGGGCTGCACAGGTACACCTGGTCGCCCGGCGTACCCGACCTTCCCGGGAAATTTCGCGGCATCGTGCGAAGGCTCGCGGCGCCGGTGGCCGGCGCCTGGCCCATGCCGATGCAGCCCATGCAGCCGGTCTGGTGAATCCGCGCGCCTGCGGCGACAAGGTGCCCGAGGGTGCCGCTCGCCGACATGTCGAGCAGCACCTGGCGCGACGAAGGATTGACGTCGAGCGAAACTCCCGGCGCGACGACTCCTCCATTGAGAATGTGCGCGACGATGCGGAAATCGCGCAGTCCCGGATTTGCCGAAGATCCGACCACCACCTGCGAAACCGGAAGTCCGGCCACTTCGCGCACCGGCACGACGTCGCCCGGGCTTCCCGGCAGCGCGACCAGCGGTTCGATGGCACCAAGATCGATCTGCTCGACGCGATCGTAGCGGGCGCCGTCGTCCGCGACGAGCGCGGTCCAGTCAGCCTCGCGACCCTGGCTTGCGAGGAAACGGCGAGTGACGTCGTCGGACGGAAACACCGATGACGTCGCGCCGAGCTCGGCGCCCATGTTCGCGATGACGTGGCGATCCCACGCACTGAGGTCGCCCAGGCCTTCGCCGAAGTACTCGACGATGAACCCGCGGCCACCGGAGACGCCGAAACGCCGCAGCAACTCCAGGATCACGTTCTTCGCGCTGACCCACGGCGCGAGCTCGCCGCGCAGTTCGATGCCGAGGATCTTCGGCATCGTGACGAAGTACGGCTCGCCTGCCGACGCGAGCGCGACGTCGATGCCACCGGTGCCGATCGCGAGCATCCCGAGAGCACCGCCGGCGCAGGTATGGCTGTCGGAGCCGAGCAGGCTTTTTCCGGGACGGCCGAACCGTTCCATGTGCACGACGTGGCTGATGCCGTTGCCCGGAGGACTGAACCAGTATCCGAAACGCGCCGCGGCCGACTGGAGAAACAGGTGGTCGTCCATGTTCTTCGAGTCGGTCTGCAGCAGGTTGTGATCGACGTACTGGACGGCGACCTCGCAGCACGAACGCTGGAGGCCGAGCGCCTCGATCTCCAGCATGACCAGGGTCCCGGTCGCATCCTGTTGCAGCACCTGGTCGATGCGAAGCGCGATCTCGCTGCCGGCCTGCATGGCTCCGCCGGCAAGATGAGAGGCAATCAGCTTTTCTGCGAGATTCTGCGCCACGGCTCAACCCGCCCGGGGATGCACATTTGGACGAATTCACGGGCGAGTTATTGGCGAGGCGGGAGTGTAAGATGTGGTCGTTGCCGCCTCGTGCGCAAGCGCGTCGCCGCAGCACGAGAGACGCAGAAGGAACGCGGAAGGAAATGGACGACGCGAGCACGATTGGAAGCTATCTCGTCCGGCGTCTCGGGCAGATGGGCCTGCGCCACGTCTTCGGAATTCCCGGAGATTACGTGCTCGGCTTCTACGACCTGCTGGTCGCCAGTCCCATCGAGATCGTCGGCACCTGCACCGAGGCCGGCGCCGGTTTTGCGGCCGACGCGTATGCGCGCGTCGGCGGGCTCGGCGCGCTCTGCGTCACTTACTGCGTCGGCGGCCTGAATGCGCTCAACTCGGTCGCGGGGGCTTACGCCGAAAAATCGCCCCTGGTGGTGATCAGCGGCGCACCGGGGCTTCGCGAGCGCGAGCGTTCGCCGCTGCTGCACCACAAGGTGCGCGACTTCCAGACCCAGAGGCAGATCTACGAGAAAGTCACCGTCGCAGCGGTATCCCTGGAAGACGCCCGCTCGGCGCCGAACGACATCGACGCGTGCCTGGCGGCGTGCGTGCGCCACAAGCGGCCGGTGTTCCTCGAGATCCCGCGCGACATGGTCGATGCGCCGTGCGCAGCACCGGGTCCCCTGACGTTCCCGTCGGCCACGAGCAATGTCGATGCTCTTCGCGAGTGCCTGGCCGAGACGGCGGCAATGCTGAGACGAGCGCGGCATCCGGTGATCCTCGCCGGCGTCGAGATCCATCGCTTCGGTCTGCAGGAGGCTCTGGTGGATCTCGTCGAACGCAGCGGCTTCCCGGTTGCCGCGACGATCCTCGGCAAGTCGGTGATTTCCGAAATGCACCCGCAGTACCTCGGCGTCTACGAAGGCGCGATCGGCCGCGAGGAAGTGCGCCGCGCCGTCGAGGAAGCCGACTGCGTGCTGATCCTCGGTGCCTTCATGACCGATATCAATCTCGGCATCTACACCGCCAATCTCGACATCGACCGTACCATCAACGTCAACTCGGAGAAGGCCTCGATCCGCCGCCACCACTATGAAGAAGTCGCGCTCGACGACTTCGTGCGCGGCCTGGCGCGCACCAAGCTCGGCGACCGCGAGCCCATCGCGCCGACCAGCGCCGCCTCCGTGCTGGCGGGCCCGCCGTTCGAGTCGCGCGCGGGCGCGCCGGCCTCGGTGCGACGCCTGTTCGAAAGGCTCAACTCGTTCCTCGAAGCCGGCGACGTCGTCATCGCCGACATCGGCGACTCGCTGTTCGGAGCTGCCGACCTCGTGATCCGACAGCGCACCGATTTCCTGAGCCCGGCCTACTACACGTCGATGGGATTCGCCGTTCCCGCCGGCATCGGCGTGCAGGTGCACGACCGCAGTGCGCGTGCGATCATCCTCGTCGGCGACGGCGCCTTCCAGATGACCGGGCAGGAGCTTTCGACGGCAGCCAGGCTCGGCCTCGATCCGATCGTGTTCGTGCTGAACAACGGCGGCTATACGACCGAGCGCTTCATCCATGAAGGCCCGTACAACGACATTCACGACTGGGCCTATCACCGCATGCCCGATCTGCTCGGCTGCGGCCATGGCTGCGAAGTCTTCACCGAGACGGACCTCGAAGAAGCACTGGTGATGGCCAGGGCAAACCGCGGGTCGTTCACGATCGTGCACGTGCACCTGGCGCGCACCGACCGGTCGTACGCGCTCGAACGGCTCACGCAACGGCTCGGCGAGCGCGTGGCGGCGGCTGCGGCCAGCAAGAGCGCCAAAAAGCCGGACTGACGCTCGCGATCGCAGAGCGTGCGCGCTAGCAGTCACGCGTCGATGCTGCGCCGCAATCCCCAGGCCGCGATCCTGATGCCGCAATCGCCGGCTGCCCGCTGGCTCGAGTTCTCGCTCGTCGGCGGCACCGGCCGCGACGGCGCCGAATCCGCTCTTCGCGCGCTGGCCGCCGGCGATGCGCGCATCGACGGTACTTTCTGCGTCGTCGGGCTCGGGATTTCGCTGGTCGGGCTGCTCGGCATCCACGTGCCGGGGCTGCGCACGTTTCCGGTGCTTGCCGGTGCCAAGGTCGACGTGCCGTCGGCGCCTCGGGCGCTGTGGATCTGGCTGCGCGGCGAGGACCGCGGCGAGCTGCTGCACCGCAGCCGCCGGATCGCCGCGACGCTCGCGCCGGCCTTCGCGCTCGAATCCTGCGTCGACGGTTTCGTCCACGACACGGGCCGCGACCTCAGCGGCTACGAAGACGGCACGGAAAATCCCAAGGCGGAGGATGCCACTGCGGCGGCGATCGTCGCTGCCGGTGATTCGTGTGCACCCGAAGGTTCCAGCTTCGTCGCCGTGCAGCAGTGGGTGCACGACTTCGCGCAACTGGCGCGGATGTCGAAGACCGAGCAGGACAACGCGATCGGCCGCGAGCGCGTGACCAACGACGAGCTCAAGGACGCGCCCGAATCCGCGCACGTCAAGCGCACCGCGCAGGAAGACTTCGAGCCCGTGGCCTTCGTCGTGCGGCGCTCGATGCCGTGGACCGACGGGATGCGCGCCGGACTGATGTTCATCGCGTTCGGCAGGACGCTCGATGCCTTCGAGATGCAGCTTCGCCGCATGGCAGGGCTCGACGACGGCATCGTCGACAGCCTGTTCTCGTTCACGCAGCCGATCACTGGAGCGTACTACTGGTGTCCGCCGGTCGTCGGCGGCAAGGTCGCGCTCGTCGCGTCCGACCTCAGCGCACGCTGAGGACCTGCCACAGCGGCTCTTCCGAGCTGCACGCGGAAAGCCCGTCGCGATCGACGATCGTCATCGAGTGACAGGTATCGGCGGCAGCAGCGCGGGCCGGCTCGCTCTTGACGTCACCGGCTCGCCCGGATCCGCGTTGCGAAGAGTGCTGCGTGCGCGCAGCCAGCGCGCGCAGATCGCAGTGCCGCGTGGCCAGCAGATGGCCGTCGGGATCGGCAAGCTCGCGCGAAGGAGTATCGCCGTCGACACCAACGACGATGCTGGTGGAGACGAGGTCGTCCGGCATCACGGTTGCCGGCCGCGGACGCCCGCCGGCGGGAGCGAGGAACTCGACGAGCTCGATGGCTGGCCCGGACTGGGCCCGAAGCGCCGAGACGCGCACGTGCGCAGAAGCAATGCCCGTCAGCCGCGCCTGCTCGATCCCGTAGTCGTTGCTGTGGCCGGCGAGCGCAAGGCCGAGGCCGTCGACCCAGAACGCAAGGCTGCGCTCGGTATCGGCCGCCACGATCGCGACGTGGTCGATTCCCTGGAAAAGATCCTTGCCCGGCCGCTGCCAGCGCGCGTCGCCTTTGCCCTCCGGGAAGTGCACGAGCTCGAGCGCGTGACCGTCCGGATCGAGGAACGAGTAGGCGACGATGCCGCCGGACGTCGGGTTCCACTCCGGAATGACCTGGGGAGAAGACGAAACAGCACGCGCTCCGGCCACGGCGAGCCTTGCGACCGCCGTCGCCATGTCGCGAACGACGATTGCGACGTGGCCCGACCACGCATCATTGGCGCGCGTGTCGGCCGCAATCGCGGCGCCACGAGGGTCGAGCCACCGGGCAAGGTCGAGTCGTTCCTGGCCGAGCTGCAGGTGCACGACGTGCAGGCGGGCCTCGGGCCAAAGCGCTGCGGCGGGCTGCCAGTCGCGGCCGGCCAGGTCCTCTTCCGAGCGGACCTCGAACCCCAGCACGTCGCGGTAAAAACGCGTGGAGCCAGCGGCATCGGCGACGTTGAGGGCGATCGAGTCGACCGAGCGCACTCGCAGCCGTGGCAACGGGGAAGAGGACACGTCGGGTTCGGCGGCAGGCGACGGCAGTACCGCCACCGCAACGAGCAGCGTCGCTGCGATGGAGAGGGCCAGCGCCGCTGCGATGGAGAGGGCCAGCGCCGCTGCGATGGAGTTGGCCAGCGCTGCTGCCATGGAGAGCGCCAGGCCACGGGCCGGCCGCATGTTCTTTGGTCCCGTTGCCGTCATGGTCATTCCCGGCGGGCAGCGTTCCCGCCCAGCTTACGCTGCGGCCCTCAGCCCCTGCATCGCGCCCGGCTGCGGAACCGCGAAGGATTCAACGACCATACTACGATGTCCTTCACAAACACGAGGTTACCGGCCCCCGGGGGGATCACCCGCCCGCGAGATTCGCGCATTTTCGCGCGACCGGGCGCCGCGTCGGTGGCAGAATGACCCCATGACGTCACCGCTTGGATTCCTGCTGATCGGAATTCTCGCCGGCATCTCCGCCGGCCTCTTCGGTATCGGCGGCGGAGTTCTGCTGGTGCCGGCGCTCGTCTACTGGGCAGGGTTCTCCCAGCACAAGGCCACGGGCACGAGCCTGGCCGTGCTGCTGCCGCCGATCGGGATCGCGGCGACCATCGAGTACTGGCGCCACGGCAACGTCGACCTGCACGCCGCGCTCGTGCTCGCCGCCGGGATGATCGCGGGAAGCTGGGTCGGTGCCGTCATCGCCAACGCGATGGAAGGGCCGCAGCTGCGGCTCGCGTTCGGATCGTTCATCAGCGGGCTCGGGGTCTACCTGATGATCGGTGCCTGCCGGCGCATGGGCTGGCTGTAATTCTTACGCCGAGCTGCGCACACGCAATTTCGCGCTGCTCTCGACCGGCCACTGGCGCGCTAACGCAATCCTCACAGATCCCTGACACGCTCGCGTGCTGGAGGTGCACGAGTGACGAAGATTCATCTCTTCGATGCCAATGACGACGGTTGCGTGGACTTCGCGCCGGGCGACGTGATCTTCAGCGAGGGAGACGCCGGCGACTTCATGTACGTCGTCGTCTCCGGAGAGGTGGACATCCTGCTCGGCAACCGCGTGATCGATTCCACCGACGCGGGCGGCATCGTCGGAGAGATGGCAGTGATCGACGGAGCCCAGCGCAGCGCGACCGCGCTGGCGCGCACCGCGGTTCGAGCGATGCCGATCAACCAGCGCCGCTTTCTCTACCTCGTGCAGCAGACGCCGTTCTTTGCCGTGCAGGTGATGCAGATCCTGACCGAAAGGCACCGCCGCCGGTTGTTCGCAGCAGCGCGGGCAGAATAACCCTCTTCGCGGCGCAAACCCCGCAGATTGCGACCGCTGCCCCGCAGCCTGCTAGTGCGTCTCGCCGAGGAAGCCGGCGATGTCGAACGCTTTCTCCGTCGTGCCTTCGGCGTCTCCGTAGTTGTAGTACCAGCCTTTGTCGCCGACCGCGGTGCGTAGCGGAAGCTCGCAGCGCGTGACGTGATCGATCTGCATGTCGATCATCGAATAACCGGGCAGGTAGAATTCCTCGAAGGTGCGGCCCCCCGCATCTTCCCGGACTTTGCTTCCGAAACCCCAGGTCTGGTGCAGCGCTTTCCAGAGTTTTCCCCGGTCGTCGTAGATTTCCGAGTACGTGACGAGCCAGCTCTCGCGGTCGAGGTAGATCACTCGGCGTGCGAACGCGTATTCGGGAAGCAGCGATCGTCCTTCGAGCACGTAGACTTCGCGCGGTTCCCACGGCTCGTCGGCTTCGAAATCGGCCGGCGGAGCCTGCCAGTTGACCGGCACGTGGTCGGAATGCATCGGCGCGAGCATCGTCTTGTGGCCGACGACGCGCCACTGCATCCACGCGGGATTGCCCGCGTAGCCGGTATAGCTGTCGAGGTCCATGTCCTGGCCGAAGATGCCTTGCGATCTTTGCGCCGTGCTCAGGCGCCGCACGCGGCGCGTGATCGGATAGTAGATCCAGCCGTCGTCGAGGCGACCGATGTCGGAGTAGCGGATGAAGTCCCAGCCGCCGCCCTTCAGGTCGAAGGGCTCGATCAGCGGGTACTGCAGCTCGCGGTAGCGGATGCCGTCCTGGCTCGGCATCGTCGGGACCGGCGCGTGGTACATGCGCCCGAGATAGTAGAGGCGCCTCCAGTGCTCGATCTGGAAGGTGCGCTCGAGCTCGAAACCGCGGTGCTTGGACAGGGAGCCGATCTCGCAGCCCATCTTGCGCGCGTCCATGTCGTCGACGACCAGGCGCGCCTGCTGGTTGAAAATCATCTTGATGCCGGCGTCGCGGTCCTTGTCGTCGACGAGAGGAAACGGAAGGCCGGCGACGTAGTTACGCATGTCGCGGCGGTCGGACGTGAGCTCGACCTGGTCGTGGTACTTCTGCGTGGCCGCCGCACGCGCGTCCTCCATCGGGATCGGCTTGTGGGGACCGACGCGGATCGTGGCGCCGCGCAGCATCGCCCACTGCACCGACGGGCCGAACAGGCTCTGGTAGCGCTCGATGTCGGACGCGCGAAGGACGGTTCCCGTCGCCGGCAGATCATCGGCGGGCGTGGCGGCGGGCGCGGCGGCCGCAAGACGCACGGGCTCCGGCTCGGGCTGCAACGCGCGCGCAGGCGCGGCCGCCACGGCCGCGGGTGCGGCCGGCGGCTCCCGGTGCGGCGCAGGCTTCGGCGGCTGGATCCTGACGACGGCTTTGCGCACGGCCGGCGCCGTTGCCGACCGTTCCTGCAGGTTTTGCACGGCCGCAGCGGGCCCCGCGAAGGCGGGCGCGGGCTGCGAAACGACCGGCATCGCGACCGGTGGCTGCTCCGGCTCCGGACTGGCCAGGCCGAGCAGCTTTCTCAAGACCTCGTAGTCTTGCGGATTTCCGACTGCGGGCTCGTCGGCTGCCGTCGGATGGTGGATCGACTCCTCAGCAGCGACCAGGCACGCAGTGCCTGCAACGAACGCCGCCGCGGCGACGACGGCCGCGACGCTTCTCCCCTTGTCCAAGAAACCCCCTGGGCGCCGCGCGGGCGCAGGTTGATGCCTCTCGGCCTATGCAACGACCGCGCCAGATTTCGGCGTCAGGTCGACGGGAGCTCCGGCTCGCGGTGTTCGGTCACGACGAGCGTGCCCGAGCCGCAGACGTTCTCGCGGCGGACCACTTTCTCGCCATCCGCGAACACCATCATCACGTCGAATACGCAGGCGTCGGCAGTGTTGTGCAGGTTGACCTTCACGTTGCCGCCGACCGCGATGCTCATGCTGCCGAGCTGATCCGCGCCCCACGCCGGCTGACCGGCCGGGCTCGTATAGAGCTCGCGCATCTCGGAGCGAGTGTGGTTGAGGATCATGAGGACACGATCCCGGCTGTCCGCAGTCGCGTCGTGCGCAGCCAAGACGGCAGCGCCGACGAAAATCATCGCAAGAAGACCTCTCATGGATTTCCCCCAGGGTGCACAGGCTGCCTGGCCTGCGACCGTGCACGTTCTGTTCCGCGCGAATCGAAGTAATCGACCAGCGGGGGCGAATCAAGTTTGAAAGCGCACGACGCCCCCTCACTTGAGGGAATTGCCGCGCAGCCTGTCAGGCGCCCGGCATCTTGCCTTCGAGGTAGAGCATCGTCAGCACGCGCTCACGGATGCGCCAGCCGGCGGCCGTGCGAACGAGGCGATCACGGTAGATCCCACCGGCGCGCATTGTCTCGAGCCCCTCGCCGGCCGGATAGCCGAGAGGGTTGAACAGGTAGCAAGTGCTCGTCGCCTCGTCGCCGGAGATTTCGACGGCAACATTGGTGACCAGGTGCTGGACTACGGTGAAGATGCCGAGCGCAACCGTGAGCCACTGCTTGAGCTCGGGGACCGTACCCTTGAAGCCGCCGCCCGCGGTGTAGTCGCCGATGCCGTCGGGCGTGAAGACGTCGTCGAGCAGGTCGTAGTTCTTCGTGTCCAGCGCCGTGCTGTAACGCACGAGCAGGTCTTCGATTTCGAGACGGTCGGCGAGACGGCGAAGGTCGGGTTGCGGCATGACGGAAGCATTGCGCCGCGCCGCAGTCGAGTCCACCGGCGTTCATCGAAGATATCGATCGCCGACCGGGCGCACCGGTGGCTCCCCGCCCAGCCTGCAACTAGCTCGCGCGTGAGCCCAGCGCCTGCGCTTCGGCCATCAGCGCTTCGACGCGTGCGTCCTTCCTCTCCCACAGCTCGCGCACCCACGCCTGCACGCGCTCGCGGTAGACATCGTCGTTGCTGTAGTCGCCGCGGCGAACGTCCTCGGGAATCTCCTCGACGCGGACTTCGGCGACGATGCGCGCTACGCGGCCGGTCAGGAAATCCCAGAAGTCGACTCCCGGCTTGCTGTACGCGATCGTCACGTCGACGAGCGTGTCGAGGTCTCCCGAAAATGCGTCGAGCACCGCGGCCATGCCGCCGGCCTTCGGCTTGAGAAGGTGCCGGTACGGCGAGCCGTACTTGTCGCGCTTCTCCGGAGAAAAACGCGTGCCCTCGACGAAGTTCATGATCGAGACGGGGCCGACGCGGAAGCGGTCGCAGGCGCGCCGCGTCGTCTCGAGATCCTGGCCGCGCAAGTGAGGGTTCTTCTCGAGGAACGCGGGCGAGTAGCGTTTCATGAACGGCATGTCGAGGGCCCACCACGCGAAGCCGAGCACCGGCAGGTAGATCAGCTCGGCCTTGATGAAGAAGCGCAGGAAAGGAATGTCGCGGATCAGCAGGCGCTGCAGGATGAGGATGTCGCTCCACGTCTGGTGGTTGCTCGCGACGAGGTAGCGGCCGTCGCGGCGCAGGCGAGGGTCGTCGAGGCCGCGGAAGTCGAAGCGCGTCGGCAGCGCGAGCGAAATCATCGCGTTGTTGATACGGATCCAGGTCTCGGCGACGAACACGAGCGGCGTGGTCCACCAGTGGCGCCACTTCTGGTTGGGAACGGCGAACTTGACGACCGCCAGCGCGAAGATCGGAAAGCCGTGGACAATGGTGCTTGTCGTGATGCCGGCGAGCAGCAACAGGCCGACGACGGATCGAGGAAGGAGACGGGGCATGGGATCCTGGCAAGCTCCGGAAGAGGACGAGGCGGAGAAATACGTTCCGGCTCGGGCAAAGCAAATCGATCGAGCAGCACGCATCTGCTTCGCGCGCCGCGCCGTGCCCGGTGCCGGCGCACCGCGCCGCGCGTCGAAGGTCCGATCACAGCGATCGGCGGCGGATCACGGCCGCGTACGCAGTCGCGTAACAGGAGACGAAAAGCGGCCGCCGCAATGAGCGTCGCGACGAAGATCCGGGTCGAGCCCGGCCGCAACCGCACCTGGCGCAAGCATCGCGAACGTGAGGATCTCGCGGTGCACGCCCATGCGTCGCTCCCGCCGTCGCGCATCGCCGTCACCGGCGCCAACGGCATGGTCGGCACCGAGCTGGTCGCCTTCCTCGGCATCGGTGGCCATCGCGTGCTGCGCATCCTGCGGCGCCCTTCGGGGCGCGACGACGAAATCCGCTGGGATCCCGATTCGGGCCTCCTCGATCCGCGCTGTCTCGACGGCGTCGACGCCGTCGTCCACCTGGCAGGCGAGAACATCGCTGCCGGTCGCTGGTCCGCATCCACCCGCCGGCGCATCCTCGCGAGCAGGACAAAGAGCACCAGCCTTTTGTGCGCCACCGTGGCCGCGCTCGAACGTCCTCCGGCGGTGCTGATCTGCGCGTCGGCGGTCGGCTACTACGGCGACCGCGGCGACCTCGAGCTCGACGAGAGCGCAGGACCTGGCCGCGGCTTCCTCGCCGAAGTCTGCCGCCAGTGGGAGGCCGCGACGCAGAGCGCGCGCGCTGCGGGCATTCGCGTCGTCAACGCGCGACTCGGAGTCGTTCTTTCGCCTCACGCCGGCGCGCTGCCTCGCATGATGCTGCCGTTCCGGTTCGGGCTCGGCGGCCAGCTCGGAAGCGGGCGCCAGTACATGAGCTGGATTTCGCTCGACGACCTGGTTGCTGCGATTCTTCACTGCATCGCGACGCGAAGCCTCGACGGGCCGGTCAACATGACGTCTCCATTGCCGGTGACCAATGCCGCGCTGACGCGCTCGCTGGCGATCGTGCTCAGGCGGTGGGCGGTGTTCCCGGTGCCTGCGTTTGCGCTCAGGCTGCTGCTCGGGGAGATGGCAGACGAAATGCTGCTCGCATCGACGCGGGCCGTTCCGGTCAAGCTGGCGGGGTCGGGGTTCGTGTTCCGGGATCCGGAGCTTCGCGTGGCGCTCACGGACATGCTGGGGCTCGATTTGCGGGATTTTCAGTAACGGCGCTGGCAGCTGCGCTTCCTGGCGCACTCGCGGACACGCCGCGCGAACGCATCGAGCGCCGCTTCGTCCGCCAACCGATCCTCCTCCACCACCGGAAGCTCGGGCATCGCGCGCAGCAGCTCTGCCGCGAACAACCCGCTCGCCGCGGAGGCCGTCCCCGCGGCGGACGATACCGGCACCTCCCTCGCCCCGCACGACGGCGACCCCGTCTTCAGCACGTACCCGCAGATCCCGCTGCGCGCGAGCCCGGCGACCCGCGCGCGCGCGAACTGCTGCATCGCGTCCGTGTGATCGATCCGCGAACGAACGCCGAGCATGCGAACCACGTCGTCGCCGCCGCGGACGAGCTGCACCGGCTCTCGCGGCACGCCCATCCCCGCTTCGACTTCCGGACAGACGGGCACGAGCTCGAACTGCGCAGCCAACAGCTGCGCAACGCTGCGATCGAGCTTGTGCCCGCCGTCGTAGCGCACCGGCTGCCCGGCAAGGCACGACGATACACCGATGCGAATTCGCGACGCGGCGCCGGACGCTGTCGCCGACTCGACCGAAACAGCCGAGTCCGCACGGCCTTCCAGCGACGTGTCGCGGCTGCCCACGCTCCGCCCATACCACCTGCCCGCGCGCCACCGAAGCCCGCCTGCGCTGCCGCAACCCGAAGCGTCGCGCGTAGATCCGCGACAGTACGGATTTTTCCGGGGAATTTTTTCTGCGCGCGCGCTGCGCGCTGCGTAAGAGAGTGAATCCGTGCCCGGGGCCGCAATTCGCGCGCAGGACGGCTCATTCTCGGGGGAAAACGCCGGAGATTCTGCCGCCGCACGGTGCGCCCCGCTGCGCGCATGCTAAAGTCGACGCAAGCTGGCGCGTGTTCGTTGCTGCCCTGGCAGCAACGAGAGCCCGATAACGACTCGGCGGCGCCGGCAGGACGAATCGCAGGATTCGAGGACGGGGGACGCAAGGAGGACCGCAGTGACGTTTCTTGCCTGGAGCCTGGTTGCCGTCCTCGTGTTGTTCTCGATGCTGTGGGTCGTCAGCCTGGTGGTGCGCGACGCCAGCATCGTCGATCGATTCTGGGGCATCGCGTTCATCGTCATCGCCTCGTACGTCTCGGCCGCAACCGACGGCTTTCCCAAACGCGCCCATCTCGTCCTGCTCCTGACGGCGCTGTGGGGCGTTCGCCTCTCGGTGTACATCACCGCGCGCAACCTCGGCGAAGCAGAGGACTACCGCTACCGGGCAATGCGGCGCCAGTGGGGCTCGAGCTTCCCTCTTGCCAGCCTCGGCACGGTGTTCCTGCTGCAGGGGTTCCTGGCGTGGGTGGTCTCGCTGCCGGTGCAGGTGGCCGTCGCCTCGGTGCATCCGTTGCACCTTACGTACACCGACTATCTCGGTGCGATCGTGTGGGCAGCCGGCTTCCTGATCGAGAGCGTCGCCGACGTGCAGCTCGCGAGCTTCCGGGGCAATCCCCGCAACCAGGGCCGGGTGATGAAGACCGGCCTTTGGCGCTACTCGCGGCATCCCAACTACTTCGGCGACGCGCTGCTGTGGTGGGGACTGTGGCTGATCGCGCTGTCGGTCGGCGGTTGGTGGACGGCGATCGGCCCGGCAGTGATGACGCTGCTGCTGCTTCGCGTCTCCGGCGTCGCGATGCTCGAGCGCAAGCTGCGCCGCAGCCGACCCGGCTACGACGACTACGTGCAGAGCACCAGCGCTTTTGTCCCGATGCCGCCACGGCCCTCACGGCAGGGCCGCGACCCGCGCAGCGCGCCGGCGCGCGCGGCAACGCGGCGCGGCTGACGCAGCTGCGCCGGCCATCCGGGCAGATTGCCGCGACGACGCAGGCCGCTCAGACGTCGAGTTGCGGCGTCCCGCGATGGCGCACGATGTCGCCTTCGACCATGTAGATGACGTCCTCGGCGATGTTCGTCGCGTGGTCCGCGATGCGCTCGAGGTAGCGCGACACCGACAGGTAGTGCGTCAGCGTCGCGAATTCCGACGGATGGCGCACCACCGCCTCCTCGACGCGCCGGAACGTGTCGCGGTGCATGTCGTCGGCCGCGTCGTCCATTGCGCATACCCTGCGCGCCAGCACCGGGTCGAGGTTCACCAGCGAATCGAGCGCATCCGACAGCATCGAGCGCACCAGCCGCGCCATCGAACCGACGTCGAGAGGCTTCTCGGTCACTTCGGCGACGCTGGCGAGGAACACCGCCCTCTCGCCGATGTTGACGGCGAGGTCGCCGATCCGTTCCAGGTCGCTGTTCAGGCGGATGCACGCGACGATGAAGCGCAGGTCCTGTGCCACGGGCTGGTGCAGAGCGAGCACCTTCATGCACTCTTCCTCGACCTCGACCTCGAGCGCGTCGATGTGCGTGTCGAAATCGATCACCTGCTGGCCCAGGTCCGCATCGCGGGCGTTGATCGCGGCGACGCTCTTGGCGACCGCCTCCTCGACGCAGGCTGCCAGCGACAGGATCTGCTTCTTCAGGTTCCCGATCTCGTGGTCCAGGTGCTTCGGCATCCTCTTCTCCGCCAGTGTTCCAGTTGGCGTGTCGACGGCCTTCGGTTCAGCCGAACCGGCCCGAAATGTACGCTTCGGTGGCCTTGCGGTGCGGGCGGCTGAACATTTCCAGCGTTCCTCCGTACTCGACGAGCCGGCCGAGGTACATGAACGCCGTGAAATCGCTGGTGCGCGACGCCTGCTGCATGTTGTGCGTGACGATCAGGATCGTGTACTCGCCGCGCAGCTCGGCGATGAGGTCTTCGATGCGCGAGGTGGCGATCGGGTCGAGCGCCGAGCACGGCTCGTCCATCAGCAGCACTTCGGGGTCGGCGGCGATCGCACGCGCGATGCAGAGGCGCTGCTGCTGGCCACCCGAAAGCCCGAGGGCGCTGGCAGTGAGCCGGTCCTTGGCCTCGTCCCACAGAGCAGCGCTTCGAAGACTGCGTTCGCAGACCTCGTCGAGCACGCGCTTTTCCCTCTCGCCGTCGATGCGCAGCGGATACACGACGTTCTCGTAGATGCTCATCGGAAACGGGTTCGGCTTCTGGAACACCATTCCCATGCGCTTGCGCAGCTCGATCACGTCGACCGACGACTCGTAGACCGAGCGGCCGCCGAGCTTCATGTCGCCGCGGATCCGCACTCCTTCGACGAGATCGTTCAGGCGGTTGACCGAGCGCAGCAGCGTGGATTTCCCGCAACCGGACGGACCGATGAGTGCCGTGACCTTGCCGGCGGGAACGATCATCGACACGTCGAACAGGGCCTGGGCCTGGCCGTACCAGAGCGAGAAACGCTCGATCGAGACGGCAGCCTCTTCCCCCTCGAGAGAACGGTGAACTTCGGTCGGACCTTCGTGTCCGGGAACCGCGTCGTGCAGACGGGTTTCCTCGGCGCGAACCAGGTCCGCGAGCGATCCGCGCACCGGCTCGGAAGCCGCGTGCGACGTGCCGCTTGCCGGCACCGCGGCATTGCCCGTTCCCGGCCCGGGAGGACCCTGCTGCGCGGCGGCCACGCGGCTGGTTATCATGGTTTCCCCTGCACCTGCCATCCGCGCCTGCGTCGCGAGCGCTGTCGGCCGCTCGTCCGGGCTTGGTGTCGGGCCCTCGGCGGCGCTTGGCATCGGGCGCTCGGCTGCGCTTGGTGTCGGGCGCTCGGCTGCGCTTGGCATCCGGCGCTCGGCTTCGCTCGCGATCGGGCGCTCGGCTTCGCTCGCGATTCGGCAGACGCATGCGTCACCGGACGAGGCGGGCGACGTGCTCGCGACTCCACCACCAAACTGTCCAGCAGCGACAGCCATCAGAACTGGCTCGCGACGAAGCGGCGGCGAAGCCTGGCCCTCAGCCAGATCGTCGCCAGGTTCAATGAGGCAATGAGGACGATCAGCAGCAGCGTCGTCGTGTAGACCATCGGTTTGGCCGCTTCGCTGTTCTGGCTCTGGAAACCGACGTCGTAGATGTGGAAGCCGAGGTGCATGAAGCTCCTCTGCAGGTGCACGAACGGCGCGACGCCGTCGACCGGCAGCTCGGGAGCCAGCTTGACCGCGCCGACGAGCATCAGCGGCGCCACTTCTCCGGCCCCGCGCGCGATCGCCAGGATCATGCCGGTCAGGATTCCCGGCAATGCACGCGGCAGCACGATGCGCCGGATCGTCTGCCACTTGGACGCGCCGCAGGCGTAGGAGCCTTCGCGCATCGAGTTCGGCACCGCCGCCAGCGCTTCTTCGGTCGCGACGATGACCACCGGCAGCGTCAGCAGAGCGAGCGTGAGCGAAGCCCACAGGATGCCGCCCGTGCCGAACGTGGGCGTCGGCAGCTTGTCGGGGAAGAATACCTGGTCGATGCCTGCGCCGACGATGTAACAGAAAAACCCGAGCCCGAAGACGCCGAAGACGATGCTCGGCACTCCGGCCAGGTTGTTGATGGCGATGCGCACCGCGCTGACGACCAGTCCGCCGCGCGCATACTCGCGCAGGTACAGCGCCGCGAGCACGCCGAACGGCGTCACGAGCAGCGACATCAGCAGCGTCATCGCGACGGTGCCGAAAATCGCGGGAAATACGCCGCCTTCACTGTTGGCTTCGCGCGGGACGTCGGTGAGGAACTCCCACCAGCGCGACGCGTAGACGCCGATGCGCGAGAGCCCCGTCAACTGGTTGGCCGGATAGGCGCGCACGATCGTCGCGAGCGCGAGCTTCTGTTCCTTGCCGTCGCCGGTGCGCAGAACCAGCGCATACCGCGCGCTCTCGGCATTGAGAGCCGCGATCTTCGCATGGATGTCGGCGAACTCGGACGAGGTCTTCTCCTCGAGCGCGGTCGAGGCTGCGGCCGCGGCGTCGTGCTCCGGCGAGCGGCGTCCGTAGCGGCGGTCGACGCTGCGCACCGCCAGTCGCGACTGCTCGAGGTCGCGGTTGAGGCGTCCGATCTCGTCCACTTCGAGCGTGCGTCGCTGCTGCCAGCGCGCAGCCGCCTCCGAAGTCGCCGGCGCGAGCTTCGCGAGGATCTCCCCGGGCGTCGTCGCGACGACGTTGCCGTCGACCGTGAACGAGGCCAGCTCGCCGTAGAAGCGACCCCACTCGCGCCTCTCGACGACCATTGCCCACGCCGGAGCCTGCTCGGAAGTCACGGCGAAATCGTCGATCCAGCGGAAATGCTCGCCGGTAAGCTCGAAATTGCCGATGCGCACGAGGCGGCGCGTTGCACGGCCTCCCGTTGCGGCAACCTGCGCACGCGCCTTGTCGCGAATGCCGTCAGGCAGCGCAGCGAAGATCGCATCGTCGGGAACGTAGCTGTCGATGCGCGTCACTTCGCCCATCGAGACCTTGCCGTCGGCGGTCTCGATCCTCGTCACCGGCACCGGCCAGAACGTGTCGAGGCCCTGCGCGAACACGAGGACGAGCAGCCCGAAAATCATCATCAGCGAGATCGCCAGGCCGCCGGACGTGAGCCACAGCAGCGGCTCGCCGAACGCGCGAAGAGTCGTCGCGCCGCCTGTACGGCGTCGACGCGGCGTCGTGGCGGCGCCGCCAGCGTAACCGCTTCCGGCAGCCAGGCTCATAGCTGGCTCGCCCGGTGGCGGAAGCGCAGCCTCACGAGCTCGGCCGCGGTATTGAGCACGAATGTCATCAGGAACAGCGCGAGCGCCGCGAGGAACAGCGTGCGGTAGTGCGTGCCGCCCCGCACCGCTTCGGGAAGCTCGACGGCGATGTTGGCCGACAGCGTGCGGAAGCCGTTGAAGACGTTCCAGTCGAGCACCGGCGTGTTGCCGGCCGCCATCAGCACGATCATCGTCTCGCCGACCGCGCGTCCGAGCCCGATCATCATCGCCGAGAACAGGCCGCTCATCGCGGTTGGAATTACGATGCGCATGGTGGTCTGCCATGGCGTCGCGCCGAGGGCGAGGGATCCCGCGCGCAGGTTTTCCGGAATGCTCGAAAGGGCGTCCTCGGCGATCGTGTAGATGATCGGGATGATCGCGAACGCCATCACGAAGCCGACCACCAGCGCGTTGCGCTGCACGTAGGTGCCGAGGAGCAAGCCGCGAAGGTCGAAGCCGGCCGCGGCGAGCATCGACGCGCTGACAAGTGCGAGCACGACGGCGGCAACGGCGCCGGCGACGAACGAAAGGAGCGAACGCAGCGGCGCCGAGCCGTGGCCGACCAGTACGCGCGGCTCCAGTCGCGCCGCTGCGAAGCTCGTCAGCAGCACGCTGACCGGCAGCGTGATCAACAGGAAGCCTCCGGTTGCACTTCCGGAGCCACCGTCGAGCCAGCGGTGCACGTCGCCGTCGAACAGTGCCCTCTCGACCAGCGGCGCGGCGAACGTCGAAGCCGAAACACCGGCAAAGATCGCCGAGGCCGCCAGCAGCAGCCGGCTGCCCTGCAAACTGGAGCGGCGGCCGCCCGGCAAGAACTGCCAGAACTGGGCCGCGCCCACGAGCACGAACGGGATCACGAAAATGCCCGTCAGAACTTCCGTCACGCAGCGCTCGATGACCGGTGCCAGCACCAGCGCCGCGAGGAATCCGAGCACGACGCTCGGCAGGCTCGCCATCATCTCGATCGTCGGCTTGACGGCCGCCTTGACCTCGGGCCTCAGGAACTCGCTCGTGTAGATCGCCGCCATCAGTGCGATCGGCATGCCGAACATCATCGAGTAGAACGTCGCCTTGATGGTGCCGAATACCAGCGGCAACAGGCCGAACTTCGGCTCGAAGTCGTCGGTGCCGCTCGAGGACTGCCAGACGTGCGCAGGAACCGGGTAACCTTCGTAGAAGATTTTTCCGAACAGCGAGTGCACCGAAACTTCGGGATGCGGAGCGTCGAGCGCGAACGAGTCGAGCGCGCCGTCCCATGCAAGCACCTGCGAATCGTCGGCAGCGATGGCCAGCGTGGAGATCGCGCGGCCGTGGCCCGTGTCGCTCGTCGCAACGATGCGGTCGCTCGTCACGTGCGTGACGCGAAGGGTGCCGTCGGCGTAGCCGACCGCCGCGAGCCTGGTGCGCGGTGACGGAGCCAGCGCAGTAACGGCGGCGCTGCCGCGCGCCAGCTCGTGCGCGAGAATGAAGTGGGCGCCGTCGCCGGTGATCATCTGCGGGGCCGGAATGCGGAACCACGCGTGCAGGCCGCCGGCGCTGTCACCGACGAGCAGGGTGTTCTTGCCGTTGAGGAACCCGACCGCGGTGACTTTGGCGGATACGGCGGCCTCGGCCGCGGCGGCAGTGCCCGCAATCGGCAGCAGGTCGAGCTCTTCGGCGACCTTGAGATGCGTCAGGTTGCGCGCGTCCACGCGCACGGCGTGGCCGTCCTCCCACACTGCCAGTGCATTGTCGCCGAGCCCGCGCAGCATCACCCAGCGCGGCAGGCCGCGCGAGGCCACCGCGTCGAGTTTGAGGAAACCCGACTCGGCGGAAGTTTCGTTCGCCCCCGTCATGAAGTTTTCGGACGTGGTGACATGGCTGACGCGCAGCGTTCCGGCATCATCGACCGACGCGAATGCCGGGCCGTTCGATGTGATCGAAAGGTCGATCGCGCGGATTGCGGTGCCGCTCGTCACCGTAACCGGATCATCCGCGGTGTACGCGACGCTGCGCAGCGCGAACTGGTCCGCGCTGACCCGCTCGGTGACCTTGCCTTCGAAGAGAAAACGCTCGCCGGTCGCGCGAGAGCGCAGCTCGGCGGGCATCGCGTCTGCGTCGCGGTACTCGTTGGCGCCCGCGATGTGCACGAAGCGGGCGGTTCCGTCGGCAAATGCGAACAGCGCCTGGGACGAACGCACGGGAAAGGAATACGCGGTCGGAGCCTGGTCGAAGAGCTTCTGCTCGCCGAGGCGCGAGCCGTCGCCGGCGGCCAGCGTGACGAATCCGTTGCCGCTCCACGTCCACAGCGTCGAAAGCGTGTCGTCGAGGCCGGCGGCCAGCACCGGATCGGGTCCGGACGCCAGCAGCTTCGGGGACGACAGCGACTCGGGCCTCAGCAACGGCCATACGACCCACACGAGAAAAAGGAAGACGGTGGAGATCGCGACGATGGTGCCGATGCCGCCGATGCGGATGACGTTGCGCGCGATGCGGTCGATCCACTTGACCGAGGCGCGCGTCGTGCGCCTGCGCCGAGTCCTCGCCGTGCGCGTGGCCGGCGCGGCGCCTGCGGCAAAATCAGGAGGATTGGCTGTTGCCATGCTTTCCGGAAACCTGCGGGGTCAGTCACCGCAAAGGTGCCTGACCCCGCTTTCGGCGGCCAACCGGGCCGTCTGTTTTTCGTCGGCCGGCGTCAGTGCAGGTCCGCAGCCTTCAGCTGCTGGTCCCTCAGCGTGGCGGTGAGCGGGTAGTAGCCGTCCTTGATGACGACTTCCTGGCCCTGCTTGCTCAGCACGTACTTGAGGAACTCGCCGCGAAGAGGATCGAGCGCTTCCCCGGGCTTCTTGTTCAGCGTGATGAAAAGGAAACGCGCAAGCGGGTATTTTCCGCTGTACGCGTTCTCCAGCGTCGCCTCGACCGCCGGAGAATCGGCCGACTTCGTCAGCGGCACGGCCTTGACGTCGGCCGTCTTGTAACCAATGCCGCTGTAGCCGATGCCGTACTTGTCGCTGGCGACGGCCTGCACCACGGTGGCGCTTCCCGGCTGCTCCTTGACGGTGTCCTTGAAGTCGCCCTTGGAGAGCGCGTGCTCCTTGAAGAAGCCGTAGGTGCCCGACGCCGAGTTGCGGCCGTAGAGGCTGATCGGCTTGTCTTTCCATTCGCCGGTAAGTCCGAGGTCGCCCCACGTGACGATGTCCTTGCCGCCGGAGGCATGCGTCTTCGAGAAGACGCCGTCGATCTGCTCGAACGTCAGGCTCTTGATCGGGTTGTCCTTGTTGACGAAGACCGCGAGCGAATCGATGCTGGTGGCCACCACGGTCGGCGCGTAGCCGAACGCGGTGCGGAACGCCGCAATCTCCTCGTCCTTCATCGGCCGGCTCATCGGGCCGAACTGGGCGCTGCCGGCCACCAGCGCCGGCGGCGCCGTCGACGAGCCCTTGCCCTCGATCTCGATCTGGACGTTCGGGTACAGGGTCTTGAAGCCCTCCGCCCACAGCGTCATCTCGTTGTTCATCGTGTCGGAGCCGACGCTCTTGATCGTGCCGGACACGCCCTTGGTGGCCGTGTACTCGGCGATCTTCGGGTCGACCTTGACGTCGTCGGCCAGGGCCGGCATCGCGAACGCCACCAGGGTGGCGCTCGCGATCAGGGAAGAAATGACTTTCATGGATTGTCCTCCAGCGTTGCGTGTCTGCGTTTTCGTCGCAGGGTTCACCAGGACACGCGCAGGCCGGACGTCACGCCCCAGCCGCCGTACTTGCCGCCGTCGTGGGCCTTGTCGTCCATCGCGGTGTACTGGATGCCGTTCTGCCATTTGAGCTTGTGGCCGTAGAAGTACTTGTTGATGCCGGCGTAGATCTCGTTGTACTCGTTGCCGGTCTTGCCGATGGTGCGCGCCGCCGCCTCCTGGTTGATGATCACGTTCTCGTAGCGCGCGAACTTGATCCCGTTCGGGTCGTCGCTGTGGATGAACGTGTAGCGCAGCACGCCCTGCCACGTGTCGCAGAACTTCACGCTCGGCTGGAGCTGCAGGCCTTCCATGTTGGACTGGCCGGCCGCGCCGCGGCTGAACGACACGTCCTCCATGAAGCCCCAGCGGCCCATCTCGCCCTGGAAGTTGAGTGAGCCGACGTCACGGTTCTTGTTCGTGAAGTTGTTGAGGTTCGAGTTTTTGTAGGCGAAGTCGACGTCGTTGTCCTGGTGCATGTAGTCGAGGCGCAGCAGCGCCTTGTCGACGCCCACCAGGCTCGCGAAGTTATAGCCCCCGCTCAGGATCCCGAAGCTGCCGGCGTTGAACTTGCCGAATTCACGCGTCGTCACGCCGGCCGAGAACCAGCCGGCATAGTACTGCCAGTTCTGGTAGTCGCCGCTGGCGGTGACGCCCGGGATGTACTCCTCGGTGAACCAGAAGTTGTTGGCCAGGTTGCTGCGGTCGATGGTCACGAGCTGCGTCGAGCTGATCGAGCCGTCGAGCGTGAACTTGGCGCTCTGCTTGCCCACCGTGATGTTCAGCCACTTGTAGGGCATGTACTTGACGTAGGCGTCGGTGAACTTGTTGTAGGTCTGCCCGTGCGGCTCGAGGTTGAGGTCCACCTCGGTGTGCACTTCGATCTGGTTGCCGAACAGGAGCGACTGGAAGCCGATGCGGGTGCGCCGGTCGACGAAGTCCTCTTCGGAGTCTTTCTGCGACTGGTCGAAGGTCTGGTCGGCGCGGAAGTAGTAGACGTCGAGCTGCTCGCGCCCGACGATCTTGAAATTCTCGATCCAGGGATTTTCCTTGTTGTTGTAGAGCGTCGCGTAGCTCCAGATCTTGTCGTAAATCGACTGTTCGGAGGGGGGCGGAGTGGGAGGGGTCGGGGTCGCTACGGCAGGCTGGTCGGGCGTCGTCGAATCGGCGGCAAAGGCGGGGGCCGATGCGAGAAGAAGGCCAGCCGCGACGAGCCCTGACGCGGCTGCAGCCCTCCTGATCTGCTTAACCATGAATTGTCTCCTTTTTTGTTCATCCGGGAATTGGTGTTCCCCCAAATTCCCGATGAAGAACCTGCATCGATGCCGTTAAGTGTCTGTGTGAGGAATGTTAGCAATCCGTTAGGGGGCGCGGCGGCAGCCGCGAACGCACAGGTACTGGCGTGATTTTCGCCAAATGCGGGCCCGGTCGTCCGGGCATCCGGTCGGCAACCCAAGGACGCGGGATCGCCGGGCGTTGATCATTGGACGGCCCGCGGGGATCTGGCATACCGGAACCCAACCTGGCCCCTCGTCGATGAATCTGACCCGATTCGCGCTTCGCCGCCCGCTGACGATTCTCGCGATCGTCCTCGCCGTCGTCGGAAGCGCGGCGTTCGCGCTGGTCGGGATGCCGCGCGACGTCTTTCCTCCCCTCGGGGTGCCCACCATCTACGTCGCCCAGCCGTACGGCGGGATGGACCCTGCCCAGATGGAAGGCTCGCTGACGTACTTCTACGAGTACCACTTCCTCTACATCACCGGGATCGAGCACGTGGAGTCGAAGTCGATCCAGGGCGCCGCGCTGATGAAGCTGCAGTTCCACCCGGGGACCGACATGTCGCAGGCGATGTCGGAGACGGTCGCCTATGTGAACCGCGCGCGCGCGTTCATGCCTCCGGGGACCGTGCCGCCGTTCGTCATGCGCTTCGACGCAGGCAGCGTTCCGGTCGGCTACCTCGTGTTCTCGAGCGACAACCCGGGGCGAACGCTCGGGCAGATGCAGGACGCTGCGCTGAACATCGTCCGGCCCATGTTCGCGACGCTGCCCGGGGTGTCCGCGCCGCCGCCGTTCGGCGGAAGCGCGCGTACCGTCGTCGTCAACGTCGACCCGGACCGCCTGCACGCCTACGACCTGTCGCCGGAGGACATCGTCACGGCGATCACCCGTGCAAACGTGGTCAGCCCGTCGGGCAATGTCGCGATCGGCGACAGCTACCCGATCGTTCCGGTCAATGCCGTGGTGCGAAACATCCACGACCTGGACGCACTGCCGGTCCGGACGGTGGCCGGCAGGGCCGTCTACCTTCGCGACGTCGCCACCGTCGCCGACTCGACCGACATCGTCACGTCGTACGCGCTGGCCAACGGGCACCGCACCGTCTACATCCCGGTCACCAAGCGGGCGGATGCGTCCACGCTGTCGGTCGTCGACCTCGTCAAAGGCGCCATTCCCCGCTTCCAGGCGGCGCTGCCCGACGATGTCCGCGTCAGCTACGAGTTCGACCAGTCTCCCGTCGTTCGCGGCGCGATCGGTGACCTCACGCGCGAGGGCCTGCTCGGCGCCGTGCTCACCGGCGTGGCGATCCTCGTGTTCCTCAGCGACTGGGCGAGCGCCCTCGTCGTCGTCGTCAACATCCCGCTGGCCCTGCTGGCGTCCTGTTTCGGCCTGGCCGCCTGCGGGCAGAGCATCAACCTGATGACGCTCGGGGGGCTCGCGCTTTCGGTCGGAATCCTCGTCGACGAGGCGACCGTCACGATCGAGAACATCCATGCCCACCTGGACCGGGGAGCGGCGACGGCGCGCGCGGCCCTGGACGCGACGGCCGAGACCGTGCTTCCGCGCCTGCTGGCGATGCTCTGCATCGTCGCGGTGTTCCTTCCGGCGTTCTTCATGACGGGCGCAGCGCGCGCGCTGTTCGTGCCGATGGCGCTGGCCGTCGCGTTCTCGATGGTCGCGTCCTACCTGCTTTCGAGCACGCTGGTGCCGGTCCTCGCCGTATGGCTGCTGTCGTCAACGCACGCGGCGCGGGCCAGCGACCAGCCGTGGTTTCATCGGCTCCAGCAACGCTTCGTCGCAGTGCTGTCCCGGCTGCTCGGACGCCCCGCACTGACGGCGGGCGTGTATCTTGCCGCCGCTTTCGCCGTGGCCGTCCTGGTCGGCTCCAGTCTCGGCAGCGAAATCTTTCCGCCGGCCGACGTCGGACAGCTCGCGATCCGCTTTCGCGCGCCGTCGGGTACCCGTGTGGAGCGCACCGAGGAGATCGCGAAAAAGGTGCTCGACCTCATCGCTTCGACCGCCGGTGCCGGCAACGTGCGCCTGTCGATCGGGCTGGTCGGTGTCCACTCCGCCAACTATCCGGTCAATCTGATCCACCTGTGGAACGCGGGACCCGAGGAAGGGTGGCTCGCAGTGCAGTTCGCCGACGGATTCGCGACCTGGCCCCTCCAGGAAAAACTGCGCTCCGTCTTCGCCGAGGAGCTGCCGGCCGTCAGCTTCTCGTTCGAGCCGAGCGACATCGTCAGCCGCGTGATGAGCTTCGGTGCGAACACCCCCGTCGAAATCGCCGTCAGCGGCCCCGATCTGGACGTCGACAAGGCTTTCGCAGGCAGGATTCGCGACGGCCTGGCCTCGGTGTCATCGCTTCGCGACGTCCACTTCGCCCAGGCCCTCGACTACCCGACGATCGAAGTGCAGGTCGACCGCGAGAGAGCCGGCCTCCTCGGAGTCCACATCGACGAAGTCACGCGCTCGCTGGTCGCGGCGACCGCGTCGAGCCGTTTCACCGTCGCCAACTTCTGGTCAGATCCTGCCTCTGGCGTCAGCTACAACATCCAGGTCCAGGTACCGCAGAGCCGGACTACGTCGATGGAAGACCTGCGCAACATCCCGGTCGGTCGTATAGGCGACGTCCAGACCCTGCTGCGCAGCGTGGCCGACGTGCATCCGTCCGCTGCCGTGGAAACCTACGAGCGCTACAACATGGTGAGAACGATCAGCCTGACGGCGAACATCGAAGGTGCCGACCTCGGCTCCGTCTCCCGCCAGCTTGCGGGCGTGCTTTCCGGCGCGGGCGCCCCTCCACCGAAGACGACGGTGACGCTTCGCGGCCAGGCGCCGATCCTCGACGAGCTTTCGCGCGCGTTCGCGCTCGGCCTGGCGGCAGCGACGGTGGCGATCCTGCTCGTGCTCGGCGCGAACTTCCAGTCCTTCCTCTCGGCTCTCGTCGTGCTGGCAGCAGTGCCGGCGGCGCTGGCCGGCGTCGCCGTCGCGCTGAAAGTGACCGGGGGCACGCTCAACATCGAATCGGCCGTCGGTGCGATCATGTCGGTCGGAGTTGCCGTTGCCAACGCGATCCTGCTCGTCACGTTCGCAGAGAGGAACCGTCGCAAGAACGGAGACTCGCGCATGGCGGCGCAGGAAGCCGCGCGCGACCGGCTGCGTCCGATCCTGATGACGAGCCTGGCAATGTCGGCCGGAATGCTGCCGATGGCGTTCGGCATTGGCCAGGGCGGCGCGCAGTCGGCCGCCCTCGGTCGCGCCGTGCTCGGCGGCCTGCTGCTGGCGACCCTCTCGACGTTGTTCGCGGTGCCCTGCGTCTTCGCCGTCGTTCGCCGCGGCGCTGCGACGACGTCGCCATCACTGGATCCCGACGACCCAGAAAGCACCCACTTCGACAGCGCCGCTGCAAAGGAGGCGCGATGATCGCGCGGCAGGCTCGCGCCCGCATCGCTCTGGCGGCAACCGGCATCGCCGTCTGGGCGCTCGCGGGTGGCTGCGGTCGCGGGACGACGGGCGCAGCGACTGCGCAGGGGGCCGCCGTCGCCTCGGTGCAGGTCGTCTCGCCGTCGCGCGGCCCGGTCACGCGAAGCATCACGCTTCCCGGCGAGCTCGCGGCATGGCAGCAGGTGACGCTGCACGCGAAGATCGCAGGCTACGTAAAGACCATCTCCGTCGATCGCGGCGACCGTGTCACCACCGACCAGGTGCTCGTCGACCTCGAAGCTCCCGAGCTGGTCGCCGACGTCGCCAAGGCCAAAGCCGACCTGACCCTGGCCACGACGCTCTCGTCGCGAGTCGATCGCGCCCACGAAAAAGCTCCCGACCTCGTCGTCGCAGAGAACGTCGACAAAGCCACAGCCGAACGCCAGGTGGCCACCGCGACGCTGGCCCGTGCCGAAACGCTGCTCGGGTTCGCGACCATTCGTGCTCCGTTCGACGGAGTCGTCACCGAGCGCTTCGTCGACGTCGGCGCTTTCGTTCCCGCCGCGACGGCGGCAGCGGCGGCCTCGACTGCGGCGCTCGTGACGATCGTGGACCTCGGCCGCATCCGTGTGGAGATTGCCGTGCCCGAAACCGAAGCGTCGTGGGTGCAGCCGGGGACGCCGACCTCGATACGCGTCGACGAAGTGCCCGGCGATCCGATCAATCAGCCGGTTACCCGCATCAGCTGGGCCCTGGACCGCGACACCAGGACGATGACCGCCGAGGTCGACGTCGACAATCCCCGCCAGGCGCTCCGGCCCGGCATGCTCGCGCACGTCACGCTGGGCGTGCAGACGCACGAGAACGCACTGCTCGTGCCTGCGGCCGCAGTCGTCACCGAGAAGGCGGGCACGTTCGCTTTCGTCGTCGGCGACGGAAACCGGGTTCGCAAGACGGCGGTCCGCACGGGGTTCGCCGACGATCGCCGCGTCGAAATCGCCGGCGGGATCGACGAGTCGGTGCGGCTGGCGATTTCCGGCAAGCCACCTCTTTCCGACGGACAGGTCGTACAGGCGGCAGAATCGAAGTGACGATGCGCCCTTCGATCATCTTTTGCGGCGCATTCGCCCTCCTCAGCCTGATCCTGGCGAGCGAAGTTCCCGTCCGCGCCGAGGAAGCTCCGAAGCTGCTGGACCTGCCGACGGTGCTGCGGCTGGCCGGAGCCCGCAGCATCGACGTCGAGATCGCGCGCGCGGAACAAAGGATCGCCGAAGCGGAGGTTTCGCGCGTGCACACGCGCTTCTTCCCGTGGCTGACCACCGGCGCGAGCTACCGCCGGCACGACGGCTCGCTGGCCGACGTCCAGGGCGACATCCTGCCGGACGTGGACAAGCAGCAGTGGGACGCCGGCGGCATCGTCCACGCCCAGGTCGATCTCGGCGACGCGCTGTTCGCGTCGCGGGCGGCGCGCCGCACCGCCGATGCGGCCGGCCACGCGCTCGACGCCGAGAGGCAGGACGCACTGCTTACGGCCGCGCTCGAATACTTCGACCTGCTCGCCGCCGCCGCGCGCATCGAAGTCTTCACCGAAGCCGAGCGCATCTCGGCGGACTATGAAACGCAGGTCTCGCGCGCCGTGGACGTCGGGCTATCGTCGCGCAGCGAGCAGCTTCGCGCCAGGGTCGAAACCGAGAAGAACCGCCTGGAGGTCGAGCGCGCCCAGGAACAGGGCCAGGCCGCTTCCGCACGGCTGGCCGAAACGCTGCGTCTCGGTGCAACGCCACTGGTCGCCCAGCGCGCCGACCTCGCGCCGGTCTCGCTCGTCGCCGCCGACAAGCCGGTCGACGCGCTGGTGGCAACCGCGCTTGCCGGCCGGGCCGAAATCGGCAGGAGCGAGGCCCTCGTCGCGGCCGCGCGGGAAGCGAAGAACGGCGCCGTCTACGGACCGCTGATCCCATCGATCGGAGGGGAGATCGGTTTCGGCGGCACCGGCGGCGGGCCCGACAGCGGCAACCATTCGAGCGGCGGATACAGCGATTACCTCGCGGGCCTGCACTGGCGCCTCGGCCCGGGCGGGCTTCTCGACTGGTCGCGCATCGATTCCGCCGCGGCAGAGCTCCACCGCTCCGAGCTCGAAGAAGAGCGGCTGCGCGACCGCATCACTCGTGAGGTCGTCGAGGGCCACGCCCGCAGCGTCGTGCTGGCCCGTCGACTGGAGACGAGCAAGGGAGCGCTCGAGACGGCCAGGCAGAGCCTCTCGCTGTCGCGCCAGCGGCGCGAGTTCGGCGTCGACGTCGTCCTCGAGAACATCCAGGCCGAGCAGGAACAGACTCGGGCCAATGCCGACTATCTTTTGACCGTGATCGACTGGAATCGCGTCCAGTACTCGCTGTTGAGGGCGCTCGGCGGCTCTCCTCCGCCGTGACCGCTGGATCCGTGCGGTAGCGATGGACCCTCTCCGCGATGTCTCGTCGGCGACCGAGGACACGCGGCGCTCGTCACGCCACAGGGAACTTCAGCGTGAACATGCTGCCGCTGCCGGGCCTGCTCTGGACTTCGACGCTCCCGCCCTGGGCCTGGACGATGTGCTTGACGATCGCCAGCCCGAGCCCGGTGCCTCCGAGGGAGCGGCTGCGCGCCTTGTCGACGCGGTAGAAGCGCTCGAACAGGCGCGGCAGGTGCTCCGCGTCGATTCCGGCACCGTGGTCGCGCACGCGCAGCAGCGCCGAGCCGTCGTCGGCGGCGGCCTCTACCTCGATGAGGCTGCCTTCGTCCGAATACTTGATCGCGTTGTCGATCAGGTTGACGAGCGCCTGCTCGACCAGCGCGCCGTTGATGCGCGCCTGGACGCTGTGGTCGCAGCGAACCTCGACGTGCACGCCCTTGAGGTCGGCCTTGGCACGGCAGACGTCGACGGCGCCGCGCACGACGGAGTCCAGGCTGGTCGGGCTCCTCTCGATCATCTGGTTTTCCGACTCCTGGTCGATGCGCGACAGCACGAGCAGGTCCTCGATGATCGCGCCGAGGCGGTCGGCCTGGCGCGAAGCGATCTCGAGGAACCGCTTGGCGTTGCCCGCGTCGTTCATCGCGCCGGCGAGCAGGGTATCGAGAAAACCCTTGATCGACGTGACCGGGGTCTTCAGCTCGTGAGAGACGTTGGCGACGAAGTCGCGACGCACGGTTTCCAGGCGGCGAAGCTGGGTGACGTCGTGGAGCACGATCACCGCGCCGATGCGGCGGCCGCCCGCGTCGCGCACCGGGGCGCCGTGGGCCTGGATGAAGCGCGACTGGTCGCCGCGCAGCGCCACGTCGCGCTCGACGACGGTGTCGGCGCGCAGCGCCTCGGCGACGACACGCTGAAGGTCGGGACTGCGCGCCACCTCGTGGATCGTGCGGCCCACGGCCGTGCGCATGTCGATCTCGAGCAGGCGGGCACCCGCCGCGTTGAGCGCCATGACGCGCTCGCGCACGTCGATCGCGAGCACGCCTTCGACCATGCTCGACAGCACCGCTTCCTGCTCGTTGCGCTCGGCGACCAAGGAGGCGATGCGGCTGTCCAGCTCGGCGCCCATGCGACGGATCGCCTCGCCTACCCGACGGATCTCGGCAGGTGCTTCGGGTAACGCCGAAGCCTGGCCGCCACCTGCGTGGTTGCCGGCAAGACTCTCCAGGGTAGTAAGCGGAATCGCCAGGCTGCGGATGATCCAGAACACGAACGCCGCCATCGCCAGCGCAACTGTCGCGGCGACAAGCAGAAGGCGGTGCTGCAGGCTCGAGTTGGCGGCATCCACCGCGTCGAGCGCGATGCCGGTGCGCACGACGCCGACGAGCTTGCCGTCGCGGCGCACTGCGCGCGCCCAGTACATCATTTCAGTGGAAAGCGTGTCGCTGTGGCGCACCGACGTCCCCGTGCCCTCGGCGATGGCGGCGACGACTTCGGGACGCTGCGAGTGGTTGTCCATCACCGCCGGGTCGTCGTCGGACTCGCCGAGGATGTTCCCGTCCGGCGCGATCAGCGTTACGCGCAGCGACGCGCTCTTGCCGAGCTGCTTGACGACGGGATCGAGCGCCTGGCGGTTTGCGCCGGCGAGGCGGTCACCGACGACGTCCTCGACAAGGGCGGCGCCGGAGGCGAGCCTGGCGCGGACGTCTGCCGCGTGCGTCGCGATCGTCAGCGACGAGGCCTCCCAGCAGATGAAGGCAAGGCCCGCTGCCACCAGCGCGCACAGCGGCAGGGCCACCTGCCAGGCCAGAGGCGAGCGGCCCATCATTCCCTGAATCGATATCCGACTCCGCGGACTGTTTCGATCAGGCCGCCGAAGCCGCCGAGCTTGCGCCGCAGCGCGACGATCTGGACGTCGACGGCGCGCTCGGTGACCGGGTAGTTCTCGCCGCGGATCCCGTCGACGATCTGGTAGCGCGTGAACACCCAGCCCGGCCGCCTCGCCAGGAAGTGCAGGATGCGGAACTCCGTATTGGTGAGCGCGACCTCGTTGCCGTCGGCGCGCACTTCGTGGCGACCGGGGTGGATCTCGATCTCGTGGACTCGCAGCGGCTCTTCTTCGGCCGGAAGGCTGGTGGTGCGGCGCCGCAGCACCGCGTGCACCCGCGCAAGCAGCACCTTGATGCCGAAAGGCTTGGTCACGTAGTCGGCCGCCCCCAGCTCGAGGCCGGCGACGACGTCGGTCTCCTCCCCCCGGGCGGTGACCATGATGATCGGAATCTGGGCAGTGGTGCGGTCGGACTTGAGGGCGCGACAGACTTCGAGTCCATTCATGCCCGGCAGCATGAGATCGAGAAGGAGAAGGTCCGGCTGG
Organism: Candidatus Binatia bacterium; assembly: GCA_036493895.1. Lineage (NCBI taxonomy): Bacteria > Candidatus Binatota > Binatia (SeqCode) > Binatia bacterium. The sequence goes on from DASXOZ010000015.1 coordinate 108,386, forward strand.
CTGCGCCTGGCCGCTTCGAGGCCTTTCTCTCCGGTAGAGGCTACCTGGACTTGGAACTTCTCGGCTTCGAGGTTGTAACGGATCAACTCTGCGATGTCGTCTTCATCTTCGACGACAACAATCGTCTCTCTTGACATATGCGATTCTTGTCTCACACAAGAAGAAGCTTGCAAAGGATTCACAGAAGTCTTTTGTGTGAGTTTTCGGTTAGATGGAACAGGCCGTCCCCACCGCGCGGAGCGCAGTTCGCACCCGCGCGCGGTCGGTTCTAACATCGTTCTCACGTTTTCGGACGACGGAGGTTCGCGCAATGAACGCTTGGCACCATCGCATGCTCCCGGTCGCCCTGCTCGCCGCGGCGCTCGCAGTGCGAGCCCTGCCGGCATCGGCCTGCGACGACGAGGCGAACGCGTGCAGCTGCGGGGCGGCCCACGCCGCCGCCGCAACGGCCCAGCCGGTCGCCGATCACCATGACATGGCTGCCGGTTGCGGCGGGGACCCCGATCATCCGGGCTCCTGCCAGTGTGCCGGTGCGAGCGCTGCCAGCGACAAGCCGCAGGCGGGCGCCGCGGCAGCCGCGCCGAATGCGGACGCGAAGGCGGCGAGCGACGCCGCCAAGGGCCAGGCACATCAGGTCGCGGTGGTCGATCCGGCTACCGGCCAGCTTACCGAGCCTGCCAGCGGCGAAGAGCCTGCCGGCAGCGCACCCGCGCGCGCGGCCGCTGCAAGACCGGAGCAGGTCGCGCAGCCGGGCGGCGGCGTGATGGCGGGGTTTCCCGCGGACCGCGCAGCGAGCGCGGAAGCGACGATCGATTCGAGCGGCGCAGCCCACACGGACTGCGGGCACTGAAGGCCGACCTCCGCCCGTACGCGCTCGCAAGGCTGCAGCGGTCGTGCGACCGACGCAGCAAACTCAGTAGATGATCTTGCCTCCCGTGACTTCCTGCGGAGTCACGATGCGATTGGCAGACTGACGGCGCAGCTCACGCGCTTCCTCGATCATTCGGTCGAGGCCGGCCTGGATCGCGGCGGGGAACTTCTCGATCGCTTCGGCCAGCGTCTTCGCCTCGACCGGTGCGTGAACCGGCACGAGGCCCTGCGGCGTCAGGATCTGCGTTTCCACCGAGAACATCGTCGGGCGGCCGGGATCGTCGCTGCCGTCGGCGCGCACCGGCGTCAGGCGACGCACGGTAGCGACGCGCAGATCCGAGAAGACCTCCTCCCGATAGAGATTGTCGGCATCGACCTTGAGGTCATCGAGCTTGATGGTATCGGCCACGGGTCTGCTCTCCTTCTTGCGCTTCGCGCTTGCGCGCTCGCCAACTTGCGCTTCGCGCTCTCGCGCTCGCCAATCTGCGCTTCGCGCTCTCGCGCTCGCCAGCTTGCGCTTCGCGCCTGCGCGTCGGCGACGACGCCGCCGCGGCAGCACAATGCTACGGGTAGGACAGGCAGCACCCGGAGTCGAGCGGGCCGCGAGACTCAGGAGCGCATGCGGGCCAGCGACGCATAGTCGGGGCTGCCGGCCTGCATCCACTCGCGGTAGAGCTCGAAGAAGTCCGGTCCCATCGGGTCCAGGCCCCGGATCGGCATCGAGCCGCGACGGATCGTCCAGTCGAGCGGTGACAACTCGCCTGCGCGCACGAAGTGCTTTTCGGCGAGTTCCAGGTCGCCTCGCTGGAACAGGTGCCACGCGAGCGCGAACTCGGCGCGAGCGAGCTGCTCGTCTTCGGTGGGAACCACCTGCGCGGCAGCGACCTCGGCGGGCGGCATCGGCAGCTCTCCGCTGCGTACCCAGCGGCGCACGGCATCGAGGTGAGGCCCCGCATCCTTGCCGTGGAAATCCTTGAACAGGTTGCTGCCGTACTCGATCGCCGCAGGACGCACGATGCGTCCTGCCTCGTCGATCCAGATGACCGTCGAAATGTTGATGATGCCGTAGCGGTGCGCGACGACGTGCTCGCTGTCGATGAGCGACGGGTGCGTCGGCGCGGCCCTTTCGATGTAAGGGCGTGCGTCTTCGGGCGAACGGTCGAGCGCGACCGTGATCACCGTGAACTTTTCGTTACCGAGCTCTTCCTGCAGTTGCTGCCAGACCGACAGCTCTTCGCGGCACCCTCACCAGGACGCCCAGGCGATGAGCAGGGCTTTGCGCCCCCGCCAGTCGCCCAGGCTGTGCATGCGGCCGCTCAGATCCGGCAGCGTGAAATCGGGAGCCATGCCGGTGCGCATCGCGGTGCTTCGGTCGTGCGCGGAGTCGCCGAGCGCAGCAGCGCGCGCGTCGACGTCCATCGCGAGCGGCCTGCCGAGAAGCGATGCGAACGCCGCGAGGTCGACGCGTCCGTCGCGTACGAGGCCGGAAGAAGGCGCGACCGGAACACAGATGCCGCCCTGGCAAAGTCCTTCGCTCTTGAGCGCCCAGCCCGTTGCGCGCTCGAGGTCGGGCGCGGCGAGCGTCACGTGGCCGCCTTCGACCACGGCGTCGACTTCGCAGCGCCGGTTTTCATCGATCAGCGTGAAGCTCATGCGCGTTTCTCCCTTTCCATCGGGGCGTCAGGCCGGCTCGCCCGGCGGCCCCCCATTGCGCAGCGGATAGAAAACCCGCGGCTCGCGGTCGCGCTGCATTCCTTTCAGCACGGCATTGTACATGCGACGGAACCTCAGGCGCTCCCAGAAGTCCAGATGCATCATCTCGCCGTACGTGAGCTGGCGCTGCTTCTGCCACATCGAGTGCCAGCCGCTGCCGACGCTGACGACCACCGGCACGTCGACTTCGTTGTACTGGTCTGCCGTGATGTCGACCGTGTGCTGGCCGACGCGCAGCCATACGTGGGACTGCCACGGATCGCCGTTCGGGCCACCTCCGCGCTCGCCGTGGACGAACGTGACCAGCGGAACGTGAAGGTCGGTGACGAGGTAGCGCGCCAGCAGCTGGGAGCTGTGCTTGCAGCAGCCCACGGGAAAGCGCGCCATGATCTTGGCATGGCGACGCAGGCGGGACTTCTCGATCGCGCGACGAAAGTCGAGCGCGATCACCGCCAGTTCATGGGTGGTGCTGGGTGGACGCGTCCTCATCGATTCCCCCGGCGCACGCCGGCCTTCCCTCTGCCGCCGTGCGCCTTGCAGGTTTTTGTAGCGGGTTTGCCGCGCTTTGACCACAGCCCCGGGCGCCGGCAGTGCGAGCGCGCCCGGTGGTGCGACGGCAGCGGGGCCGGCATGCCGCGCTGCGGTGGGCGGCGTCGGCTATCCGGCGCGGTCGGCTGCGCGGGAAACCGGCAGCGAGTCAGAGCTTGGCGGCGCGAAGACGCGGCGACGGCGACGGCTCGGCCGCATCCTGCTCGCCCGCGGTGCCGGCGATGAAGGCTTCGGTCAGCCGGAACGCTTCGTCGTCGGGATGCTGGCGGGGAGGATGCTTGCAGAAGAACGCGGACGGGCCTTCGAGCACTCCGGACCAGCCGCGGTCCAGGGCCAGGCGGCAGCAGCGGATCGCATCGATGGCGACCCCGGCCGAATTCGGCGAATCCTCGACCGAGAGCCTCAGCTCGATGTTCATCGGCACGTCGCCGAACAGGCGGCCCTCGATGCGCAGGAAGCACACCTTGTTGTCGTTCTGCCACGGCACGTAGTCGCTCGGGCCGATGTGGATGCAGTCGTCGGCGAGCCGGTCGGCGGCAACCGACTGCACCGCCTCGGTTTTCGAGATCTTCTTCGACTCGAGGCGGCGGCGGTCGAGCATGTTGAGGAAGTCGGTATTGCCCCCGGTGTTGAGCTGGTAGGTGCGGTCGATGCTCACGCCGCGCCTGGCAAAAAGATCGACGAGGGCGCGGTGCGTGATGGTCGCCCCGAGTTGGGCCTTGATGTCGTCGCCGATCAGCGGAAGACCGGCATCTTCGAATTTCTGGGCCCATGCAGGGTCGCTCGCGATGAAGACGGGCATGTTGTTGACCAGCGCGCAGCCGGCCTCGAGCGCCGCGCTCGCGTAAAAGCGCGTCGCCTCTTCCGATCCCACCGGCAGGTAGTTGACGAGGATCTCGGCGCCGCTGCGCTTGAGCTCTTTTACGACGTCCGAAAGTTCCGGCTCGGGCTCATCGCTGGCTACGAACCGGCGCGCGTCGGGCCATTCGGCCATGTGCGCCGGAAGACCGTCGAGAATTCGCCCCATGCGCACGTGTACGCCGCAGGGCGCGACCTCGGGACAGAAGCGGACGGTGCAGTTGGGCGCGGCAAAAATCGCCTCGGAGACGTCGCATCCCACCTTGCGGCGATCGATGTCGAAGGCGGCAACGACCCGGATGTCGCCGGCCCGATAGCCGCCGATGTCGTGGTGCATCAAACCTGCGCGGTCGGCGGGGCCCCGCCCGTCGTAGTAGTGGATTCCCTGCAACAGGGAGCTGGCGCAGTTGCCGACTCCGACTACCGCGATCTTGATCGAGCCCATCGGACCTCCGCTTCCTGGACGGGAGGAAGGATCAGGGCGGGCACGAGCCCCGCCAAAATGGCGCCATACCGGCGAACCGAGTCTGGGTCTGCCCCCGCCGCTTTTCAACCACGCTGCCGTCCGGGGACCGGGCCGAGGCCAAATCCGCGGTTTTTCTGTAGTGATGGCAGCGCGCCTGTGGCACAGTCACCGCCCAATGAGCACCCCCGCCCCGTCCGCCCGCCGCCCCATCAACTGGCCTACCGTACTTTTCATCGTCGGCACCTCGCTCGGTGCGCTCGCCTGGCCGGTCTACGCGTGGAACTACGGTGTGACCTGGTCCGAAATCATCATGGCGGTGGTCTATTTCTACGGATGCGGGATGTCGATCACGATCGGCTACCACCGCCTGCTGTCGCATCGCACGTTCAAGGCCCATCCGTTCGCCGAGGCGATGCTGCTCGTCATTGGTTCGGCGGCCTGGCAGGGCTCGGCGCTGGAATGGTCGGTGGACCACATCCAGCACCACTCCCACATCGACACCGAGGCCGATCCTTACAATCGCCGCCGCGGATTCTGGTACTCGCACATCGGATGGCTGCTGCGCCGCGAGAGCGGCACGCAGATGTCGCGCATCCCTCCGTTCCTCAAGAACGATCGCCTCGTGATGTTCCAGGATCGCTGGTACGTGCCGATCGCCGTCTTCGTCAGCTTCGTGATTCCGTTCGCGCTGTGCGGCTGGGGCGGCCTGCTGCTGGTCGGCGCCGTGCGCATCGTCGCGCTGCACCACACCACGTGGTTCATCAACTCGTGGGCCCACACTGGAAAGCAGCGGCCGTACGACCCTCAGGTAACGGCGGCCGACAACGGCTTTCTCGCGCTGTTCACGTTCGGCGAGGGCTGGCACAACTACCATCACGCGTTCCCGAACGACTATCGCAACGGCGTGCGCGCCTTCCACTGGGATCCGACCAAGTGGGCGATCTGGACGATGTCCAAGCTCGGCATGGCCCACGACCTCAAGCGCGTAGCGCCGGCGACGATGTGGCGCCGGCGCGTCGAGGCACTGCTGGCGTGGGACGGCTGCCCTCGCACCCGCGCAAATCTCCTCGATGGAACCAGGTCGTCGCTCGAGCGCCTGGCCCGCCGCAGCGAGTCGCGCATCGCCGAGCTTGCCTCGCGCGTGCACGAGACCGCCGCCGCTTCCCAGGCCGATCTTCTCGAGCTTCGCCGCCGCGTGCGCGAGCGCATGGACGGATGGAAGCGTGCGCGTGACCGCCGCAGCCTCTCTCGCGCGCGCCGCATCGAGGAGCTGGTCGAGCAGGTGATGCTCTACCGCGAGCTGCTCGAGCGGCTGTCGGCCGTACCGGCCTTCCAGGCCAGGTAGATCGGCGACGACCACGCCCTCTCCTCGCTCGGCGCGAGGCAATCGTCGTCGAAAGGGGTGCGCCAGTCGCCGTAGCACGGGTTGACGCTCGTGCACGGCCCCTTGTCGCCTGCCTTGCAGCGCAGTCCAGCGGCATTGATCGCCGGCGTCGGCTCCTGGATCGCGCGAACGTAGTACAGCGCGTCGCGCGAGCCCGGCCCGAAGTCGTCGTCGGCGAACTCGCCGACGCAGCCCGACGACTCGCCCGAGCACGGAATCGTCTTCCACGGATCCTCGATGAGGCCGGCGATCGGCTCGCCGGGACGCACCTGCGGGCGGATGCGGACGATCTCCAGGCGCCGGATGACGTGGCGGCGTTCGCCGGGGTTGTAACACTCGCCGCCGCACAGCGACTCGATCCTGTCGGCGCCGAGCCCGGTCGCCGCATAGTCGGGGCAGCCCGGCTTCTGCTCGAAGCTGCCGACCGCGCGCACGCGAAAATGCGGCGTTCCCGACCATGCGACGCTCGCTCCCATCGGTGCGACGGAATTGGCGCCGCGCACCAGGTCGAACCACAACAGGATGCGCTCGCCGCTGGTCGCGTAGACTTCGCGGCGCTGGAGCGCATCCCAGATCGACTGGCGGTTGCGACCCTCGGCGTGCACGGCCACCAGGCCTCCGGTGTAAAAGAACGAGGATCCGCGCTCGTAGTCGAGGATCTGGAAGCGCTGGAAGCGGTTGACCTTCGGATCGATCGCTTCCGATTTCGGGCGCGGCTCGCCGAGCGGCCGCACCCAGTCGTGCCAGAAGTCGCTGCGAGGCCCGAAGGCTTCCGTCATCTGCTGGCGGTGAAACTCCTTGTAGCCGGTGCCGGGCCTGGCGGTGTGGTCGTCGCTCGATGCCACGAAGCCGAACTGGAAACGGCGCAGGCGGTCGGGGTCGGTGAAATCGCTCAGCGCCAGCGCGTACTGCACCGAGCCTCCGGGACGGTGCTCGAACGGAGGATCGAAGCAGTCGAGGCACTGGCCGCAGCCTCCCCAGTCCGCGACATCGGCACCCGAGATCGTCAGGCGTCCCGACGCACCGGCGGCAAGGTAGTTGCGGCGCGCGTCCTCGACTCGCCCGCGGCATTCGGCCGAGTCGGGATTCTCGCAGCGAGCACGGATGATTTCCCCGGCGCGCCAGCAGCACGGCTCGTAACCCGCAGAAGGTTCGGGACAGACGAGGTGCCCTTCGGGGTCCACGCTCGCCTCGCGCCAGGTGCGGTACTGCTCGGCATTGCCGTGGCCCGAATCGATCTCGATGAGCTTCTCGAAACCTTCGTCGTTCTCGGTGCCGCGCAGCGAGCGGTCGATGTAGTAACCTGGCGGCGTGTACATGCCCCAGCTCGTTCCGTGCGGGATCACGGTGGCCACCGATCCCCACTGCCTCAGCTTCGCGAACAGCTCGGCCGGGGTCTTCGCGTAGTCCATGCAGTCTTCGTGCACGTCCTTGACGTCGACGTCGTCGGGACAGGAGTCGACGTCGCGCGTGTCGCTCCAGTACGCCAGGAAATCCTCGTAGCGGCTGCGGTAACGCCAGTCGGCAAGCGGCAGCAGCCAGCGCACCGACAGCGGCAGCTTGTCGCGCATGGCCTGGCCGCTGAAGCCGGCAGCCGCGACGGGGCGCGCCGGGATCTTGTCGTCGTCGAGATCGCGCAGGATCACGTTGCGATGGCCGTAGTGCTCGTCGGCCGTGAGGCCGATCTGCGTCCACTCCCATCCGAGGTACGAAACGAGGTCCTGGTCGTGCGACGTGCCCGAGACGGCGTTGCACTTGCGGATCGAATCGATGGTGTCGCGCCAGCGCTGCGGAGTAAGCGTCTCGGCGTGGTCGGTGATGCTCCAGAAATCCAGTGCCGAGCAGTAGCGCGCGAAATCGCAGGCGTCGGCCACCGGGTGCGTGCCTTCACCCTGCATGAGCGGAAGGCTCATCACGTAGGCGTCCGAGGACCAGGTGCTGTGCACGTGCAGGTCGCCGAACAGGATCTGCTTGTCGGGAACCTTGACACCGAGCACTGCCGCTACCTGCGCGGCAGCCTTCGCGCCGGCGGCCTCGCGCGCGGCGATCACCTGCTGCGGAATCGCCTCTCCGTGGATCTTGCCCGGGCCGTGGGACTTGCCGCCGCAGCCCGCCGCCATCGCGCAGGCCGCGACGCTCGAGAAAAAGCAGGTTGCGGAAAAACCCCGGACCGAGGGCCGTGCCCCGATTGCGCGCGACACCAAGGCGAAAAAACGCCGCTGTAGCTGCATCCTACAGCAAGTTTTCGCAACGCCGGTGTCGCGTGCAAGCGGCGTGCGGGCCGACGGGAGGGGTTTTCCCGCAGCCTGCAAGAGCGCCGGCCAGGTCGCCTTGCGCCGCACGTCGCTGCGACCGGACACCGTCGGCATCATGCCCTTGCGCTGCAGGGGCGCCAATCCGGCAAGCGGCCGGCACCGGCAAAAACGTCGGCAAGAAACTCGGCAAGAGCGCCCGCAAGAACGTCGACAGCGGCGCCGGCGGCCGGTTGTCCGCCTCCGCATGACGTGACAGGCTCTGCAGGATGTCCACGGCCGCGCAAAAAGACCCCGAAGCGGGAAAACGACTGCTGGTCGCGAGCCCGCGCGGATTCTGCGCCGGCGTCTCCTACGCGATCGAGATCGTCGACCTCGTGCTCGACCACTACGGGCCGCCGGTGTGGGTGCGGCACGAGATCGTCCACAACCGTCACGTCTGCGACCGGCTGCGTGCCCGCGGCGCCATGTTCGTCGACGACCTGTCGCTGGTGCCGCCCGGCAGCCTGCTGATTTTCTCGGCCCACGGAGTGGCGCCGTCGGTGCGCGCCGAAGCCGAGGAACGGCGTCTTCGCGTCATCGACGCCACGTGTCCGCTGGTGACGAAAGTCCACCTCGAAGCGCTGCGCTTCGCGCGCGAGGACTACCACATCCTGCTGATCGGCCATCGCGGGCACGTCGAGGTCGAAGGAACGCTCGGTCACGCGCCCGAGCGCATGACGCTCGTCGAAACCGTCGCCGACGTCGACGCACTCGACATTCCGATCGATGAGCCGGTCGCGGTCGTCACACAGACCACGCTGTCGGTAGACGACACCCGGGAAGTCGTCGAAGCGATCCAGCGCCGGTTTCCGCAAGCGCGCACACCGAAGAAGGACGACATCTGCTATGCGACGCAGAACCGCCAGACCGCGGTCAAGGACCTGGCCGGCCACTGCGAGCTGGTCATCGTCATCGGATCGCCGAGCTCGAGCAACGCCAACCGCCTCGTCGAAGTCGCAAGGACGCGCGGCGCCGAAGCGCACCTGATCGAATGCGCCGGCGACATCGATCCGAGTTGGCTCGACAACGTCACGGTCGTCGGGCTGACCGCCGGTGCCTCCACTCCCGAATCGCTCGTCCAGGAGACCACCGAAAGGCTTCGCTCTCTTGGCTGCAACGATGTCGAGGACCTGGAGACCGCGCGCGAGAACGTCACGTTCACGCTGCCCCGCGAGTTGAGGGCGATCGCCGCTGTACCGGGCCCGCGAACTCGCGAAGGATCTTGACCGGCAGCGCCGGGACCGCCGCCTTCGCGATCGCCGCATCGTCGAGAAAACGGGCACCGGCACGCGCCGTGCGCCGCGCGCTGGGCACGGACGCCGTGTAGACGAGCGCCGAGATCTTGCGACCGACGATGTCGTGGCGCACGGTCGCGACCGGTCCTTCGACGGCAACACGGATTCCCGTGCGCTGCCCGATGAGCGTAGCCAGCGCGGCCGCGGCATCCGCATCCTCGCCATCGGCAATCTCGACCGTCGGCAGCTCCCACATTCCGGCAAGCAGCGTTTCGCTGGCCGCGCGGCGAACGAACAGCATGCGGTCACCGCGACGAACTACGGCGCAGGCCACGCGCACGACGCGCGACGGGCGGCGTTGGCGCGGCGCCGCGTACGCAAGCGGGCTGCCGCTTGCGCGAGCGATGCAGCAGGATGCAAGAGGGCAGCCCTGGCAGCGCGCGATCCGTGCGGTGCACAGCGCCGAGCCGAGATCCATCAACGCTTCGTTGACGCTGCCCGGATTGTCGCAATCGACGAGTCGGGCGCCGAGCTCTTCGACGGCGCTGCGGCCGGTTGCAGAGCGGGGATCGGCGATTCCGCCGATTCGGGCGACGACGCGCACGACGTTCGCATCCAGCGCGGCCTCGCGCTTTGCCCAGGCCATCGAAAGGATCGCGCTCGCCGTGTAGCGGCCGATGCCCGGGATACGCTCGAGCGCCTCGCGCGAGTGCGGGAGGCGGCCCGAATGCTCGCGCACGACGTATCTTGCGCCGGCATGCAGCAGGCGCGCGCGGCGGTAGTAGCCGAGGCCCGACCACGCGGCGACCACATCGGCGGCCGGTGCACGCGCCAACGAGACGAGGCTCGGGAATTTCGCGAGAAACCGGCGGTAAGGCTGCACGACCGCCTCGACGCGGGTCTGCTGGAGCATCACCTCCGAGATCCAGATCCGGTAGGCGCTGCGCGACCGGCGCCACGGAAGATCGCGACGCTCGCGATCGAACCATGCGAGCAGCGCTGCGCGGATGCGCGCGGCAGGCGCACCGGCCTCTGCCGCCGCTTTCGCGGCTGCAGGCATCCGTCGTGCGCGGGCATTCGTGGACGAAGCGGGGCGGGACACTCGCTTGCAGTCAGTGGCCAGACGCAGGACCTGCAACCATCGCCGATACGGTGCGCGTGAGGACGTCGGCGGCAGCGGCAACGCTGAGCCCGGCGAACCGGCGCAGCTCGTCCCAGACGACGAACGAGCCGGCGGCAGCGATGGCGTCGCACAGGTGCTCGTCGCCGCGCTCGCGTCCGGCGGTAAGCTCGGGCGCGAAGGCGCGTTCTACGTCGAGACGGTGCAACTGTCGCGCGAGATCCATCCGCGAAGCGACGATCTTGGAGAACGGTTCCTGGATCATCGCGGCGCGCCGGATCGGCGCGATGGTCTCGTAAAGGCGAGAGCGGTACTGGACGAACGCAGCGATGCGCGCCGCAAGGTCACCGTCGTAAGAGACGCCGATGTAGAGCTCGGCGACGCGGTTGGCCTGATGGTCGGAGACGGCGAGGAACAGGTCCTCCAGGTCGGCGAAGTGCTGGAACACCGACCGCACCGAAAGGCCGGCGCGGGCGGCAATGGCCGCAGCGGTGGGCTTCAGGTCGCCGGCGTCCAGAAGCGCGATGGTCGCCTCTACGATGCAGCCTCGAGTGCGGGCCGCGCGGGCGCGGCGACCGTCGACGGTGGTCTCGGCTGCCGTAACAGAGCCCATGGCGCACCCTATAGACCAACTTGCACCGATTGTGCGAATAAGTTCTGTGAAGCCGTCACACTTGCCTTCCCACTGGCGCAGCGGCCCGGCCGCGGGCAAAGGGTGCGCATGAGGTTTCACCCCCGTCCAGGGGGCTTGAATCCCGGTTCAGGTTCAGCCGGCCGCGCCGAATTTTCGCCGACACCGCCGCAGGAGCAGTCAACGCAATGAAAACCCGCCGTCTCGGCCGCAGCGGCCTCGTCGTCTCCGAAATCTGCATGGGCACGATGACTTTCGGAGTTCAGGCCGACGAGGCCGAAAGCTCGGCCATCCTCGATAAAGCGTTCGCGGCCGGCGTAAATTTCCTTGATGTGGCAGAGGTTTACCCGGTTCCACCGTCGCCTGCCTACGCCGGGCGCAGCGAGGAGATCGTCGGGCGCTGGCTCAAAGGGCGGCCGCGCGACTCGGTGATCGTCGCGACCAAGGTCGCTGGGCCGAGCGGAGGGTGGTTCGTGGCGCCGGTGCGCTCGGGCAACACGGGCCTGGACCGCCACTCCATCCGTATCGCCATCGAGGGCAGCCTGCGCCGCCTCGGGACCGACTACATCGACCTCTACCAGACCCACTGGCCGGACGCCGGCCTGGCCTACGACGAGACGATGGAGGCGCTCGACCGCGCAGTGCACGAGGGCAAGATCCGCGCGGTCGGCTGCAGCAACGAGACCGCGTGGGGATTGATGAAAAGCCTCGCCGCCAGCGATGCGGCGGGCCTGGTGCGCCACGAGACGATCCAGAACAATTTCAGCCTGATGCACCGCCGTTTCGAGGACGAGCTGGCGCGCGTCTGCCGCGCCGAAGGAATCAGCCTGCTGCCGTACAGCCCTCTCGGCGGCGGCCTGCTGTCAGGCAAATACCAGGGCGGCGCATGGCCCGACGGCTCGCGATTTTCGGCCTACCGGGCAGATGCCCGCAGGGGCGCCCGAATGGCGGCCCGCTTCGTCAACGACGCCACCCGGGGCACCTACGAAAAAATGGCGGAAATCGCCACGACGCACGGCGTGGCGCCGGCCACTTTCGCGATCGCGTGGACGCTCAGCCGTGACTTCGTCGGCTCGACGATCATCGGGGCCACCCACCGGGACCAGCTCGACGCCACCCTGGCGGCGGCCGACGTCAAGCTGCCTGCCGAGGCGCTGCAGGCCGTCGACAAGCTTTCCAGTGACATCCGCTATCCGATGGAGTAGACGAAAGTGACGACAGGGGCCCGACGGGGAACAAAAGGCGGGTACTCCGGGGTGTCAGGGAAAAACAGTTGTTGCGAAGGGGGTTGATAGCAAAGTGCGGCCCGATGCTGGCCGTGGCGCTGGTCATGGGCGGCAGCGGTGTCGCCTCGGCCACTGCCACTGCCCAGGCGTCCCGCTACGCCGCAATCGTCGTCGATGCCGACACCGGCGACGTCCTGTACGAGCGTAACGCCGACCTGCCTCGCCATCCGGCGTCGCTCACGAAAATCATGACGCTGTACCTCACGTTCGAGGCGATGGCGGCAAAGAAACTGAGCGCCGGTGATCTTCTTCCCGTGTCGGCTCTTGCGGCCGGCCAGGATCCTTCGCGCCTCGACCTTCCCGCCGGATCGAAGCTCAAGGTCGAGGATGCAATCCGGGCGATCACGACCAAGTCGGCCAACGATGCCGCGTGCGTGCTGGCCGAAGCTCTCGGCAAGGGAAGCGAACAACACTTCATCGACGCGATGAACGCCAAGGCGAAGGCGCTCGGCCTGGCCCATACCACCTTCAAAAACCCGTCAGGGCTTCCCGACGACGGTCACATCATGAGCGCGCGCGACCTGGCGACGCTGTGCCGCGCACTGATCCACGACTTCCCGACCTACTACAGCTACTTCTCGACCGACTCCTTCGACTTCAAGGGAACGCGCTACCCGAACCAGAACCGCTTCCTGCACACGTACTACGGAGCCGACGGCATCAAGACCGGCTTCGTCAACGCGTCGGGACACAATCTTGCCGCATCCGCCGTGCGCGGCGGCAAGCGCCTGATCGCAATCGTGCTCGGCGGCGACACCCAGGCCTGGACGCGGGAGCACGCAACGCGCCTGCTCGACGTCGCGTATGCGAAGATCGACCCTAGCCTGGTGATGGTCGCAGGCAATGCGCCGGACGATGCGGACGAAGGAGCGTCGGAAGGTACTGCCGTCGCAGCCGCACCGGCCGCGGCAGGCGGGGCGCCGACAGCCGCCGCTGCGACGACTGCCGTCGCAACCTCGGAGTCGTTTTCCACTCCTGCCGGCGCGGTGACACTCGCATCGGCGCAGGCCCTGGCGCTGCCGAACGGCACTGCCAACCTGCTCGCCTACGCCAGCCCGACACCCGGACCGGTGGGCAGCAGGCCCGAAGCTCCCGATCATCCTCAAGCTGCCGGCTACGGCGCAGCTTCGGCAGCACCCTCCAGTGCGCCCTCGGCATCTTCACCGCCGCACTCCCCCGGACGTCCGAATTCCGGTGCCACCGCAGAACTGGCGTCGGCAACTACCCACGCGGAGCTTCCCCTGGTCACTTCGCAGGCGCCTGCCACCGAAGAGGTTACCGAGGGCACGATCGAACGGGAGCTGATGACGGGAACTGCGGCGCCGAACGCGCCAGTGGAAACCAGGCTCTCGCGAGCCGAGCATACAGCAGGGCGCGTACCTGGAGAGTCGTCGCCTGCGGCGGCACGCACGAACGAGGCCCCGTCGAGGCAGCAAGCCGCGCCCTCGCCGAGCTCACCCGATCGCGCCAAGGCGGCCGCCGCATCGGCTCCTGTTTCTGCGGCTGGGGCGGACACGATCGTCCCGGCCTCCGACGGCAGCAGGGGCTGGTCGGTGCAGGTCGGACTGTTCCGCGATGCGACCATCGCGCGTCGCCGGGGCGAGGAAGCGCGCAGCCTGATGCCGGCGCAGATTCGCGGAGCGGATCTGGTCATCGGCCGGGCCGTCGACGGAGTTCACGTCACGTCCCGGATCAGCCGCCTGACCGAGCAGGACGCCCGCCTGGCCTGCAGCGAGCTGGAGCGAGGGCGCGTGCCGTGCATCGTCATTCCGCCGGGTCACCCGCTGGTCGTCGCGACAAACTGATCGATTCACAAGCACAGCACGCGGCGCCGGCCGCGCTGTGTGCTGTTTCACCCCCCGTTACGGTAGCGCGGTCCCCACCACACGTCCCTGCGACTGCGTTCCCGGTCACTTGACGACCGGGAACGACGATTCCTTTCCCTCGCGCGAAGTTGACGAAAACCCCGAAGTCGGACAGGGTCTTTCTTTGCGGAAACAAAGAGCAACGGATTACGAGGGGCCGATGGCGGGATCTGCCTCGGCAGGCCGAGCCTGCAGGCGGACGGGGATGGGCGAAAGACGGTGCAACCAGGCCGCTTTCGCGAACTGAGACCAGCGTTGGTCGACAGAGGGAAAAAGGAGACGACATGAACAACTCGACGAGAATCGGCAGGGCTGCATCTGCTGGCCGGCTGGCTTCGGCAGCGCTACTGGCCGTTTTCGCTGCTGCAGCCTGGAGCACGTCCGCGCATGCAGCGGCCTGTCTCGATCAAGCATTCGGCGGTACGACCAACTGCACCGCGAACGACATCTCCGTCGCCAGCGTCACCGTCACCAACATCACCGACGGTTGCAACGGCAGTCCGAACGATACGTTCACGTTCGACGGCACGCTGAACGTCCAGCCGACGGCGACCGCCCGCTACGACATCGGTTTCTACATCGGCGGCAGCCCGGAGACCTCCACCAACGGCGACTGCTTCGTCGCGACGATCCCGACCGACGTCGGCAATCTCGACAACGACGCCTGCGGCGACACCACGAGCTCGGCGATGATCCAGGTCCCGGTGACCGGCCTGACCGCGCCGTGCCAGGATGCCGACAACAACGGCTTCTTCGATCTGAACACCTGCTCGTCGTGGAAACAGAACGCCGACAGCACGGACTGCCCCGACGTCACGGGCGCCATTCCCGGCACAAAGTCCAAGTGCGACTGCCAGGTCGTCAACACGACGCTGGCCGTGCCGTTCTGCGCATCCAACGCCGACTGCAACGACCAGAACGTCTGCACCGACGACATCTGCAACACGAAGGCCTCCGGACTCGGCGACCAGTTCGGCTGCAGCCACACCAACAACACCGCTCCGTGCGACGACGGCATCTTCTGCAACGGCGTCGACGTCTGCAGCGCCGGCACCTGCAACCACCCCGGTGATCCCTGCGCCAACGGCGACGTCTGCGGCACCCAGTGCAACGAGGCCGATCAGAACTGTTTCGTGACGGCGGGCACCGTCTGCCGCGCGACGACCGGCGTCTGCGACGTCGCCGAGGCCTGCACCGGATCCGACACGGCGTGTCCCGCCGATGCCTTCCTCGGCTCGGCGACCACCTGCCGCGATTCCGTCGGCGTCTGCGATACGCCCGAGGCATGCAGCGGCAGCAGCGCCGATTGCCCGGCCGATATCTTCCTCGCCGACGATGTCGTGTGCCGCGGTTCGGGCGGCGTCTGCGACGTGGCCGAGAACTGCACCGGCAACGGCCCGGATTGCCCGGCGGACTCCTTCGTTCCGTCTTCGACGGTGTGTCGCGGCGTCGCCGGAATCTGCGACGTTGCCGAAAGCTGCACCGGAAGCTCGGCGTCGTGCCCGGCCAATGCGTTCGAAGGCACCGGCATCGTGTGCCGCCAGACCACCGGCGTCTGCGACCTGACGGAAAGCTGCACGGGCTCGGGCGCATCGTGCCCGGCCGACTCCTTCGTATCGTCCTCGACGGTGTGCCGCGCCTCGGCCGGCGTCTGCGACGCGGCCGAGCTTTGCACCGGCTCGAGCTCTTCGTGCCCGTTCGACTCCTTCGCCGCCACGACGACGGTCTGCCGTGCATCCGGCGGCATCTGCGACGTGGCTGAAAACTGCAGCGGTGAGAGCGCCGACTGCCCGGCCGACGTCCTCGTGCCGTCGTCGACGGTGTGCCGCACCTCGGGTGGTGTCTGCGACCTCGCCGAGAGCTGCACGGGAACGAGCGTCTCGTGTCCGGCCGATTCGTTCCAGACCAACGAAACGGTCTGCCGCGCCTCGGGCGGCGTCTGCGACGTCGCCGAAAACTGCACCGGCACCAGCGCCACGTGCCCGGCCGACGCGTTCGAGAACGGCACCACCTGCCGCGCCTCGGCCGGTGTCTGCGACCTGGTCGAGACCTGCTCGGGAACGAGCGCCTCGTGTCCGGCCGATTCGTTCCAGAACGGCACCACCTGCCGCAGCGCGGGCGGGATCTGTGACGCGGCCGAGACCTGCTCCGGATCGAGCGCCTCGTGCCCGGCCGACACGTTCTCGTCTTCGACGACCGTCTGCCGCCCGTCGGCAGGCGTCTGCGACGGCACCGAGTTCTGCACCGGAACCGGCGCGAGCTGTCCGGCCGACGTCGTCGCTGCGACGACCCAGGTCTGCCGCCCGGCCAACGGCGTCTGCGACGTCGCCGAGACCTGCGACGGATCGACGGGCACCTGCCCTGCCGATGCGTTCGATTCGTCGGCTACCGTCTGCCGCGCCTCTGCCGGTGTCTGCGACACGGCCGAGCACTGCACGGGAACCTCGGGCTCCTGCCCGGCCAACGCGTTCGTCTCGTCGTCGACGGTCTGCCGCGGCTCTGCCGGAGTCTGCGACGTGGCCGAGAACTGCAGCGGCAGCGCCGCGACCTGCCCCGCCGACACGTTCAAGGGAGCGTCGACGACGTGCCGCGCAGCGGCTGACGTCTGCGACGTTGCCGAAGTGTGCAGCGGCACGGCGACCTCCTGTCCGGCCAACGGCTTTGCCCAGAACGGCACGGCCTGCGCCAGCGACCAGAACGTCTGCACCAACGACATCTGCAACGGCCAGGGCACCTGCACGCACCAGAACAACACGGCCTCGTGCGACGACGGCCTGTTCTGCACGGTCAACGACAAGTGCGCCAACGGGCAGTGCCACGGCACGGCGCGCGACTGCAGCGACGAAGTCGACTGCACCGTCGACTCCTGCAACGAGTCGGCGGGCCAGTGCGTGCACACGCCCAACAACCAGGTCTGCGGCGACGAAGACTCGTGCACGACCGATATCTGCGACGTCAACACGGGCTGCAAGCACGTGTTCTCGTGCAAGGACATCTGCCGGCGTCCGGGCTGGTACGGCACCCGCGCCGGCAGCCTGCACGACGACGAGAACATCGTGCAGGAGATCCTCGACGCGGTCGGCGGACTGCACGTCTGCGGCCAGACGATCACCGAGACCAGCACCGATACGTCTCCGTTCCTCGACAGCTTCGGCCTGAACTCGGCGCTCGAGGCCCTGTGCGTGCACGTCGGGCAGGATCCGGAGAGGGCGCTGTACCGCGAGCTCGTCACTGCCGCGCTCAACTGCGCGATCAGCGGCGCGGTCGACTGCGACAGCGAGGTCAGCAAGTTCGTGAGCGTCTCGTACAACAACTGCAACGCTCTCTGCGGCGGTGCGGCAGCGACGGACGACGAGGGCAACTCGCCGGTGGCCACCTGCATCGCCCAGCTCGACTGCTACAACAGCGGCGGTCACCTGATCGATGGGCTGTGCGCACTCGGAAGCTGCGACGTGACGCGTGCGCCTTGCGGCGCCGAGTACGGCCAGTGCCAGCCGTTCCCGACCGTCACGTTCCCGATCCTGCAGGTCTGCAAGCGCTTCGAGGGCAACTGTCGCGACGAGGACTTCTGCAACCCGGGCCTCGACATCTGCCCGACCAATTTCAAGGGCGGAAGCAGCGAGGCGTGCAAGGAAGCCAAGCACGACCAGTGCACGATCGACCAGTGCCCGACCTCGGACTGATCTCGTGAACCATGCCCGGCTGCCGAGCGGCAGCCGGGCCCGACAACAAGGGGGAGCCCGTCAATGGGCTCCCCCTTGTTCTTTTGGTTCATTCGGTCAGGCGCCAGCGATTGCGCGTGGGGTCAGATAGCGCGGTGGCGTCAGCACCGGTGATTGCGCGTGGGGTCAGGCACCAGCGGGCACCGGCGCACGTGGTTGCGCGTGGGGTCAGGCACCAGCGGGCACCGGCGCACGTGGTTGCGGATGCGGCGGTTTTTGGCGGATAGAACGGGTGCGCCTATACCCGGGCTGGTGCCAGACCCCTCCAGACCCCTTCAGACCGCGTTAGCGGCAGTACAGCTCGGCGATTTGCACGGCGTTGAGGGCTGCGCCCTTGCGCAGGTTGTCGTTGCTGACGAACAGCACCAGGCCGCGCCCGCCGTCTACCGTCTCATCCTGGCGGATGCGCCCGACGTAGCTTGGGTCCTTGCCGGCGGCTTCCAGCGGCGTCGGTACGTCCATCACCGTCACGCCCGGCGCCCTCGACAGGATCGCCGTGGCCCGCTCGACGCTGATCGGCCTGGCAAACTCCGCGTTGAGGCTCAGCGAGTGCCCGGTGAACACCGGCACGCGCACGCAGGTGCCGCTCACCTTCAGGTCCGGAATACCGAGGATCTTGCGGCTCTCGTTGCGCAGCTTCTGCTCTTCGTCGGTCTCGAACGACCCGTCGGCGACGAGATTGCCGGCCAGCGGCAGGACGTTGAACGCGATCGGCTTGGCGAACTTCGCCGCCGCGGGCATCGCGACGGCCTGGCCGTCGTAGGTCAGCTCGCGGGCGTGCTCGATCGTCGCGCGTGCCTGGCGGTCGAGCTCGTCGACGCCGGCGAGGCCGGCGCCACTGACGGCCTGGTAGGTGCTGGCGACCAGCCGCAGCAGTCCCGCCTCGTCGTGAAGGGGCTTCAGTACCGGCATCACCGCCATGGTCGTGCAGTTCGGATTGGCGATGATCTTCTTGCGCGCGTGGAGGATCTCGCCCGGATTGACCTCGCTGACGATCAGCGGAACGTCGGGATCCATTCTCCACGCCGACGAATTGTCGATCACGGTGACGCCGCACGAGGCAAAGCGCGGCGCCAGCTCACGCGAAGACCTGGCGCCGGCGGAAAACAGCGCGATGTCGAGCCCGGTCGGATCGGCAGTCGCGGCGTCCTCGACCGTCACCATCGTGCCGTTCCACGGCAGTTTCGTGCCCGCCGATCGCGACGACGCGAAATAGCGGATCACGCTGACGGGGAAATTGCGCTCGGCCAGCACGGCGCGCATGACGCCTCCGACCTGGCCCGTGGCTCCGACGACTCCGATCTTCATGGGACTACTCGGCTCCGTGACTTGGATTGCATGCGCCGGCTGCCACCGGGCCATCCGTACCGATACACGACGCCGCGGCCGGGCACCAACAGGGGACAGGCTGGGGACAGGCACCAGCGCGCATCAATCGGGCAGCATCGTCCAGTTGATGCGCGCTGGTGCCTGTCCCCACGCGCTGGTGCCTGACCCCATGTCAGAGGCAGCGGTAGAACGCATCGATCAGCGCCTTGGCTCGCGGATCGATCAGGATGTACGGGCCCATGCGGTTCATCACGTACGAAAATCCGACGCGTGCCGTGGGATCGGCGAACGCGATCGAGCCGCCGGCGCCCGGATGCCCGAATGCGCCGTCGTTCGGGCCGAACTCGCAGCCCGGCTGGGACAGCATGAATCCGAGGCCGAAGCGCGTCGTGAGGCGAAGCACGACATCGGGGCCGAAGCTCTGCTCGGTAGCGGCTGCGCGCGCGGCCTTCGGTCCGAGCACGTGCACAGAGCCGGCGTCGCCGCCGCTGGCGATCGCTCCGTAAAGGCGCGCCAGCGAGCGCGCAGTGCCGTGGCCGTTGGCACCCGGAATCTCGGCGCCTCTCCACGCCCGGCTGTTGACGGTCCCCGGCATCATCAGCGTCGGCGGGTTGCAGAACGCGAGCGCGGTCACCGATGACGGGTCCGCCATCACGAGTTGCATCAGGTTCGGCTCTCCCGGCGCTCCGGTCGCCGAAGGCGGAGTGATTTCGGCGCAGCGCCCGTCGTCCTTCTCGGCAAGCCCGATTGCGAAATCGAGGCCGAGCGGACCGGCCAGCTCGTCGCGCAGCAGCGCACCGACGCTTTTGCCCGTGATCCGGCGCAGCACTTCGCCGACGAGCCATCCGTACGTGACTGCTTCGTAGCCGTGCGCGGTGCCGGGCTCCCACCACGGCGTCTCGGCCGCCAGCGCCGTCGTCATCGCGCTCCAGTCATACAGAGAATCGCGAGGCTGCAGCTCGCGCAGCGCAGGAAGGCCGCAGCGATGGCTGAGGAGCTGCCGCACCGGGATCGCCTGCTTGCCGGCCTTGGCAAACTCCGGCCAGTAACTCGCGACCGGGGCGTCCAGGTCGAGCCTGCCCTGCTCGACGAGGCGGTGCGCAAGGACCGCAACCACCCCCTTGGTCGTCGAGTAGACGTTCGCGATCGTATCGCGCTGCCACGGCCGCGTACGCGCGGCGTCGGCATGACCGGCCCACAAGTCGAGGACGTTCTTTCCCGCGACGTCGGCGGCAACCGAGGCACCGATCTCCTCTCCGCGCTCGAAGGCGGACGCCAGGGCATCGCGAACCGGCTCGAAGCCGGGTGCGCAGGTTCCGTGGATCTCCGTGCTCATGTGGTCCTCGTCTGTGGTTGTCTCGCTGCCGCGCGGTCGCGACGCTGCCACTCGATCGCAATGCCGCGCGCGATCGCCACGGCGCCGCCTCGATCTTTGCGCTGCCGAACCACCGCGACCGCTACTGCGGCGGCTTGCGCAGCCGCACTGCCTCGGCGTCTTGTCGCGCCGCGGCCGCCGAGGCAAGCGCCGCGCGCGCGCAGCGCAGAGGCCTCGAAACAGACGTTTCCGGTCCGGGCGCGCCCCCGCTAGAACACACCCCGGCCGCCGGGGCAGGACCCCGGAGGCGAGGAGCCAGGACATGTCCGACCGCATCGACGTAACGATATCCGGCCACGTCGCCGACGTGCGCATGAACCGGCCCGACAAGCTCAACGCGCTCGACGCCGAAATGTTCGAGGCGCTGGTCGTGACGGGGCGGGAGCTGGCGAAAACGCGCGGAGTTCGCGCGGTGGTGCTCTCGGGCAACGGCCGCGCGTTCTGCGCGGGGCTCGACTTCGGCAGCTTCATGGCAATGGCCGCCGCCGGCAACGGCGGGCCCAACCTTTTCCATCGCACCAGGGAAAGCCCGGCCAACCTGGCCCAGCTCGCCGGGTACGTCTGGAAAGAGCTGCCGATGCCGGTCATCGCTGCCGTGCACGGCGCGTGTTACGGCGGCGGGCTGCAGATCGCCGCCGGCGCCGACATCCGCATCGTGCATCCCGACGCGAAGCTGTCGGTGCGCGAGATGTACTGGGGCCTTGTTCCCGACATGAGCGGCACGCGCACTCTCAAGCACGTGCTGCGCGAAGACGTATTGAAGGAGCTGACCTTCACTGCCCGCATCGTCGGCGCAGCCGAGGCCGTTGCTCTCGGGCTGGCCACGCGCGCCGCCGAGGATCCGCTCGCGGCGGCGATGGAGCTTGCCGCGCAGATCGCTGCCAGCTCGCCGACCGCGATGCGCGCGGCCAAGAAGCTGATCGGCGACACCTACCGCATTCCCGACGACGAGACCGGACTCCTGCTCGAGGAAAACCTGCAGAAGAGCGTGCTGCGCACGCCGAACCAGATCGAAGCCGTGCAGTCCAACCTCGAAAAGCGCCCGGCGGCCTTTACGGATCCGGACTGAGCGTGGGTGTTCTGTCGCGCCGCGAGCTGCACAGCGGGAAGATCGGCAGCTTCGGCATCGAGGAAGTCGAGCTTCCGAGCGGGCGTCGCGCGACACTGGACGTGCTGAGGCATCCGGGAGCCGCGGCGGCCGTCGTCTTTCTCGACCCGCAGCGCATCGTCCTGCTGCGCCAGTACCGCCATGCCGCCGGAGTGTGGCTCTGGGAGATCCCCGCCGGAAAGATCGATCCCGGCGAGTCTGCGCACGAGTGCATCGCAAGGGAGATCGAAGAGGAGACCGGCTACCGCGCGCGATCGATCACGAAGCTCGGCGTGATGGTGCCGGCGCCGGCCTACACCGACGAGCGCATCTGGCTCTACGAGGCCGAAGGTCTCGAGCGCGGCCGCATGGCACTCGGCGACGACGAGGAGATCGAGGTGCACGAGGTGGGGTTCGACGAGGCGCTGCAATGGATCGAGCGCGGCGACATCATCGACGCCAAGACCATTGCCGGCCTGCACCTTGCCGGGGCAAGGAGGCGCTAGCGGCGCGGCCCAGCGGGGGGCGCTGCATGGCGGCAAACAGGGGCAATGTTTGGCCGCCGGGGCTTTCGCGAACCGCTGGTTGTGTCTATAGGTGACTCATGGCGAGAGCAGCTTCGAGGCCCGAAATCTTCCCGCTGCTGGCCGCTTCTCTGGGCTTGGCCGGCATCGTCACGATCACCGCCCCGGCATGGGCCGGATGCCCGCCCGACCCTCGTCCGACGGGAAATTGCCTGCAGTTCGGGCAGAGCGCGCTGACGGTCGACAACTACGGTCACTTCGACTGGCGTGCCTCCAAAGGGCAGGCCGCCAGCGCCGACGACTTCATCTCCCCGTCCGCGTCCTACCACCTCTGCGTCTGGGACGAGCAGCACCTGGTGGTCGCGGCCGACATTCCTACCCAGCCTGCGTGCCCCGGCGGAAGCTGCTGGAACGATTCCGGCGACGATGTGCAGAACTACGTCGATCGCTCGGGCGAGAACGGCGACATCCGGCTGCTCAACTTCCAGGGCAGCGACTCCGACCAGACCACCCTGCACGCGCGGGTATTCGTGAACGGCGGCATCATCCTGCCGGTCACCGGCGATGGCGTCATCGTGCAGGCATCCCGCGACGACAACGGCAAGTGCTTCGAAGGTTTCGTGCCGGCCGACGACTTCAAGCTCGACGACAAAGCCGCCTTCGTCGCCAAATCGCAGATCGACCTGCCGCCCGCACCGACTGCGTCGGATACGACCGAGCAGTAAGGCAGCGGCGCGCTCCGACAAGCGGCCGTCTGCTTCGTTGCCGGCGCTCGCTTCGCTATCGCTGCCGCGTTTACTCGTCGGTCTCGCGGTCCCTTACACCGATCAGGTAGAGAATCCCGTCCAGGCCCGCCGCCGAAAGGGCCTGGCGCGCGGACTGGCGCACCAGCGGCTTGGCGCGGAACGCGACGCCGAGACCGGCAATCGCGAGCATCGGCAGGTCGTTGGCGCCGTCGCCGACCGCGATCACCTGCTGCATCGAAAGGTTCTCGCGCGCTGCGATCTCGCGCAGCAGCTCCGCCTTGCGGCGGCCGTCGACGATGGGCCCGACGACGTTGCCGGTGAGCTTGCCGTCGCAGATCTCCAGCTCGTTTGCATAGACGTAGTCGATCCCCAGCCGCGCGGCCAGGTGTTCGCCGAAATAGCGGAAGCCGCCGCTGATGATCGCGACCTTGTAGCCGATCTTCTTGAGCACGCCGATCAGGCGCTCGGCGCCTTCGGTCAGCGGAAGCTGCTCGGCGATGGTCGCCAGCACCGAAGCGTCGAGTCCAGCGATGTGGCGCAGGCGCAGCTTCAGGCTCTGCTGGAAGTCCAGCTCTCCGCGCATCGCCCGCTCGGTGATCGCGGCCACCTCTTCGCCGGCGCCCGCCGCCCGCGCCAGCTCGTCGATCACTTCGGCCTGGATCAGCGTCGAGTCCATGTCGAAAGCGACCAGGCGCCGGTTGCGACGAAACAGGTCGTCCGCCTGGAACGCAACGTCGACGTCGTGCTCGTGCGTGACTGCGAGGAACGCCGCGCGCATCGCCGTTTCGTCGCGCGGCGTGCCGCGCACCGACAGCTCGACGCAGGCGTACGGCCTTCTTGCGTCGCCCGAAAGCGGGATGCGCCCCGAGAGCCGGTGGATCATGTCGATGTTCAGGCCCTGGTCGGCCAGCACGGACGATACCGCGGCGATGTGATTGGCGGTCAGGCGGCGGCCGAGCACGGTGATCGTGTGGCGCTGCTTGCCCTGCTGTCCGACCCAGTGCTCGTAGTCCGCCTCCGTGATCGGCGTGAAGCGGATCCTCATGTCGAGCTCGTGGGCGCGGAAAAGAAGGTCCTTCAGGACGGGTCCCGACGCGGCATCGGCCGGAACCTCGACGAGAAGGCCGAGAGACAGCAGGTCGTGGATGACCGCCTGGCCGATGTCGAGGACGACGGCACCGTATTCGGCCAGGATCGTCGTCAGCGATTTCGTGACGCCGGGACGGTCTTCGCCCGAGACATTGATGAGGAGAATTTCGCGCCCGCCGCCGTCCGCGCCCATGCGCGATGGGTACCTTCGGAAGGCGGCAAAGCCAACGCGACAGCCGCAGGCGCGGTGCGCCGCGCGATCGCGGCGCCGCGATGTCCTGCAGCGGGCGGGCGGGGCCATGCGACCCCGCCCGCGGCACCGCATCAGAATGCGGTGAAAGGCTCGAAGAGGAATTCGGACTTTTCGCCGAGCTTCATCGACTTGCTGTCGCCGTAGACGGCGCCGAGCCACGCGACGCTGCGGCCGGTCTTGACGCGCGCCGGCGAGCAGAACAGCGTGCCGACGCCGAGCGAGAGGTCGCCGATCTGGCACTTCTTGCCCTTGACGTAGATCAACGTCCGGTCCGGCGTCAGGCCGCCGGCCAGCGCGATCTGCGTGCGAAGCTGCATCGAGAATTTTCCGCCGACGCGAAGGACCATCACGGTTGCCGCATTGCCGCCGCCGTCGAGCGTCAGCGAGCCGTCGTTGGAGACCTTGATGGCGCCGGTCACGTCGACGACGTTGAGCACGCCGGGCATCGTCGCGGTGATGGTCGAGGTGCCATCGGTCGCTACCGTCAGCGAGGACATGCTCGTCGTCGACGTCAGGGCATCCAGAGCCGAAGTACTCGGCGCGTACGACGCGCGCGCAGACTGGCAGAGTGCAGCCAGGCTGTTCATGCCGGTGAAATCGTAGAACCCGCTGGCGTCGCTCTTGGCCAGGACCGGCGAGCCGGGTGCGAGGCCCGCTGCAGCAGGAGTAAGGTACGGAAGGTCCTGAGAGCCGGGGAACGACTTGGCGCCGGCTCCGCCGCTGACGATGTCGTGCCCGATGATCGCATCCGGTGCGATGCGCAGCACCCCGTCACCGGTGGTCACCGCCGAGACGAGGTCGCTGCCGATCGTCGTCTGGCCGCTCAGCTTGAGGCCGCCGCCGCAGACGTCGCCGTTGATGTCCACCTGGAAGTAGGTCTTGATCTGGTCCTTCTTCGGGCCGGCATTGAGCACGACGGTCCACGGGCAAAGGTCCTGCATCGTCACCGGCGTGCCGTGGCAGACTCCGCCGCTGCACGTATCGTTCAGCGTGCACGGATCGCCGTCGTCGCAGTTGGTGCCGTCGGGTGCCGTCGTGCTGCTGCACCCGTCGATCAGCTCGTTGCAGAAGTCGCTCGTGCACGAGTTGTTGTCGTCGCAGGCCATGGTACCCGTGCCGACACAGGATCCGTTGTCGCAGATATCGGCGCCGCCGTCGCAGAACAGGCCGTTGTCGCAGCTCGATCCGTTCGGGTCCTCCCCGGTGCACGTGTCGGTCGTCTCGTTGCAGCTTTCGTTGCAGTTGCTATCGCCGTCGGGTCCCGTGCACGGATCGCCGCTATGGCTCGAGCAGCCTCCGTCGAGGCAGGTGTCGGCGCCGTTGCAGAACAGGCCGTCGTTGCACGGAGTGCCGTTGGTCGCGTTCGTGCCGCCGTTGCAGCTACCGGCACCGTCGCAGGTGCCGCCGGTCACGCAGACACTGCCGTCGCTGCACGCGGAGCCGGCGGGGTTGTGACAGGTGTGCGACGCTTCCTGGCACTGGTTGCACGCGGTGCCGGAACACGGGTCGCCGGTGGACGCCGTGCAGAAGCCGTTCTGGCACGACTCGGTACCGTCGCAGAAGACGCCGTCGTCGCAAGGCGTGTCGTTGGCGGCATTCGGCCCGCCGGCGCAGTGGCCGATCTGGTCGCAGGTGTCCGGCCCGGTGCAGTTGTTTCCGTCCTGGCACGGAACGCCCGGAGTGCCGACGTACTGGCAATTGAACTTGCAGCACGTGAACTGGAAGTAACAACGTGCGCCGGTCGTGCACGATCCTTTGGCGGGGTCGCCGTCGACAAAGAGGCCGCCCGCGCCTCCGTCGCATTCCTCGTTCGAATTGACGACGCCGTCGCCGCAGGCTCCCGACGCGCGGGCGACCGTCACGGTGGAAGCCAGCGCAAAGAAAGACACTGCCGCGCAAAGCGCAGCAAGCTCACGCCCGAATCGAATCACGTTGCCCCCTCGTCGTGCAGCAGCGACAGACGCCGGTCCCCGGCCGGATCCCGCTTCTTTCCCCGCACGAACGTATCGCGTGTATCAGATCCGCGGCGCGGCGCCACGCCGTTGGGGGGAATCGTGAGGCGAAACGGCCGTTCAGCCCCGCGCGATGCACGTGCCGATGGACCTGCAGAAAACCGTGGCGCTTCGGGCATTTGCAGATGCCGACATGCGCGCGGCCGGCGCGGTCGCCTTGGAAAAGCGCGATGCTCCGGTAGAGTCGCGCGGGCCGTCGTCCGCCCGCGGCACGAGCCGCGGCCGCCGCGCCACGACGCCGCCAACAAGGCACTCCGGACAGCACATGGGACGTATTTTCGAAGCCCGAAAGCACACGATGTTCGCGCGCTGGGACCGCATGGCGAAGGCCTTCACGCGCGTCGGCAAGGAGATCGTGATCGCGGTCAAGGCGGGAGGGCCCGACCCCGCGAGCAATCCCCACCTTCGCCGCGTCGTCGCCAACGCGCGCGCGGTCAACATGCCCAAGGACAAGATCGAGTCGGCGATCAAGCGGGCAGCCGGCAAGGACGTCGCCGACTACAGCGAGATCGTCTACGAAGGCTATGCGCCGCACGGCGTGGCCGTGCTGATCGAAGCGGCCACCGACAATCCCACGCGCACCGTCGCCAACGTCCGCAACCACCTGAACAAGGGTGACGGCAATCTCGGCGCAACAGGCAGCGTGTCGTTCCTGTTCAAGCGCATGGGCGTTTTCCGCATCGATCCGGCAGGCATCGACCAGGACTCGCTCGAGCTGGACCTCATCGACGAAGGCCTCGAAGAGCTCGGCGAGAGCACCGGCGAGAAAGGCGAGACGCAGATCCTGGTTCGCTGCGCGTTTGCCGACTTCGGCCGCCTGCAAAAAGCGCTCGAGGACCGCAGCATCAAGCCGATCTCGGCGGAATCGGAGTATATTCCCGTCACGCCGGTCGAGCTTGCCGAAGAAAAGGCCAAGGACGTGCTGCGCCTGGTCGATACTCTCGAGCAGGACGACGACGTCCAGAAGGTTTTCCACAACCTCGCGTAGGATCCGGTTTTTTCGATGCGCGTCCTTGCGATCTCCGGAAGCCTCAAGAGCGACTCCACCAACGCGGCGCTGCTGCGGGCAGCTGCGGCGATGGCACCGGAGCAGATGGCGGTCGAGGTCATCGACCGCCTGATCGGAGAGCTTCCGCACTTTCGTCCCGATCTGGACGAAGACGGCATGACGCCGCCCGCCGCAGTGGCCGAGTGGCGAAAGCTCTTCGCGACCTCGGATGCCGTGCTGATCTCGTGCCCCGAGTACGCGCACGGCGTGCCCGGCTCCTTCAAGAATGCCCTGGACTGGCTCGTGTCCACCTGCGAGCTGACCGACAAGCCTGTCGCTCTGCTGATGGCTTCGCCGAGCGGCGCTCCGCACGCGTACGCGGCCCTGAGGCCGACGCTGGTCGTGATGGGCTGCGATCTGGTGTTCGAGGCGTCGCTGATGTTCGCGCGCCGCCATCTCGGGGACGACGGTACGCTGCTCGACGAGCAGCTGGCCGGCGAAGTGCGCCACGCGCTGCGCGCGCTGGCCGACGCGGCAGAGCGGCGCCGCGGCTCATAAACTCAGGCGCTTCGCGGGGTGGCGGCGAGCCGGTCCGCGCCATCGCCGAGCGTGAACCAGAAGCAGGCTCCCTCGTTCTCCTCGCTGTCGGCTTCGATCGTGCCGTCGTGCCGCTCGATGATCCGGTGCACGGTGGCCAGGCCGATTCCGCTTCCGGGAAAATCCTTCTCGTCGTGAAGGCGGCTGAACGCGCGGAACAGGCGCCCGACGTTCTGCCTCTTGAAGCCCGCGCCGTTGTCGCGCACGAAGAACATCCGGCGTCCGTGCCGGATCTCCCTGCCCACCTCGATCTCGGCAGCGGCCGCTCTCGCCGTGAACTTCCACGCATTGCCGATCAGGTTCTCGAGGACCGCGCGCACCAGCGCGCCGCTGGCGTCGGCCCCGAGGCCCGGCTCGATCGCGACGTGCACGACGCGGTCCGGCTGCTCGGCGCGCAGCGCCTCGACGACTTCGGTGCAGAGCGCGCTCACGTCGATGTGCTCGCGCTGCAGTGGAGCTCGCGTCAGCCGCGCCAGCAGCAGCAGGCTGTCGATGAGCTGCCCCATGCGGCGCGCGGCGGCGCGGATGCGGCCGAGGTCCTGCTGGCCGAGGACGTCGCTGGCCGGAACGTGGCTTCTCGCGAGCATCTGGCTGAAGCCGTCGATCAGGCGCAGCGGCGAGCGCAAGTCGTGCGACACGGACGAGCTGAACGCCTCGAGCTCGCGGTTGGCCAGCTCCAGCTCGCGGTTGGCCTGCTCGAGCGCACGGGTGCGTTCGGAGATGCGCTGCTCGAGCGTCGCGTTGAGCTCGAGGATGCGCCGCTCGGCATCGCGCCGGTCGGTGATGTCCTGGATTTTCGACAGGAAATATCGCGGCTCTCCCTTGGCATCGCGCACCAGCACGACGTCGAGCTGGATCCAGATGACCTGCCCATCCTTGCGGATGTATCGCTTCTCGAGCTGGTAGCTGTCGATCTCGCCGCGAAGGGCCCGCTGCAGCTGCGCGAGGTCGGTGGCAAGATCCTCCGGATGCGTGATGGCCTGGAAGTCGATGCGCAGCAGCTCGTCGCGCGAGTAGCCCACGCAGCGGCACAGCGCCGGATTGACGTCGATCCAGCGTCCGTCGGGCGCGACGACTGCGATGCCGATCGGCGAATACTCCATGACGACGCGGAAGCGGTCCTCGCTTTCGCGCAGCGCCTTGCCGGTCGCGTGACGCAGCGCCTCGTCCTCGAATCGTGCAATGGCGAAGCGGATGTTCTGCGCGATCTCCTCCAACAGTCTCACCTCGCGGTCACCGAAGCTGCCGACCTCGCGGGAATACATGCACAGCGCTCCCCAGACGCCGTTCTCGTCGCCGATCGGGATTGCCACCGATGCACGGATGCCGTGACGGGCGGCAAGCTGGCGCCATGGCTTGGTGCGAGGATCGCGAGCGAAGTCGTTGCAGACGTACGGCTGCGCGCTCGCCATCGCCGTCGCGGTGGGCCCGCTCGTCAGCGGATTGACGCGGGCGAGCACCTCGTCGGGAAAGTCCGCCGCTGCACCTTCGCGCGCGAGCACCTTGACGGCGCCGCGCCGGACGTCGGTCCTGACCACCAGCGCCAGCAGCATCGCGGCTTCGCCGACCAGAATGCGGCACGTCGCCTGCAGGAACGATTCGGCCGTCGGCTCGGTCAGCACCGCGTGGTTGACGGCGCTCAGCGACGCATACAGGCGGCTGAGCCTGCGCACTTCGTCGCCGCTGCGGCGAACCTCGACCAGCTGTCGCTCGCCGTGGGAAAGGGCGCTGGCCACCGTGAGCCCGATCAGCACCAGCATCGCGACGAGGGTCTGCACCGGACCGAAGGTTTCCGGCGCGGCGGGTACGCGGATTCCGGAAGACAGCACCGTGCCGGTGGCATCGGCGGCCGCCAGGATCAGCGCCAGATGCACTGCCGTCGCCCCGCGCATGCCGAAGCGCAACGCACCCCAGACCACGGGCCCGACGAGAAGGATTCGCAGCGGCGAAGCGATTGCGTTGCCGAACATGAACACGGCAGACAGGCAGGCCACCGTCGTCCACAGCAGCAGCCCGGCCTCGATCTGGCGAAGCGGCCACTTCGCCCGCATCGAGAACGGCTGCGACCACGCCAGCATCATCGGCGCGAGCGCCAGCACGCCGGTGGCCGCGCTGCCCCAATACGGCAACAGCACCCGCGCCAGCTCGGCCGCCGACGCGGTATGCTGCGTCAGAAGGCCGGCGACGGAAGCGCCGATCAGCGTGGCCAGCATCGCGGCCGCGAACAGGAATGCCAGCACGTCGCGAGGCGAAGCCAGGCGAGCGGGTGATTGCACGAGCCACGACGCTCCGACTGCTCCGGCGACAGCCTCCAGCACCGTGACGCCGTAACGGATCGCGATCGTGAGCACCGCCTGGTGGTGGGCGATGCCGAACGCGATATCGGCAGTCAGCGCGCCGGCCGCGAGCAGCGGCCATTCCACCGGCCTGGTGAGCACGAGCGCCGCGACCAGCATGCCGACCGGAAGCCATACGAAGCCGGAGGCGTCGTCTCCCGGGGAGATCGCATGGCTGACGCCGGCAACTGCGAAGTACGCGGCTGCAAGCACAGCGGCGTTCTGGAGCTGGACCGCGAAGCCGGCAGCCCCGCGCACCGTGGCGCCTTCGTCGCTAGCTGGACTCATCGGTGTTTGCCTGCCGCTTCGGCAAGAGAGTCACGGAACTCGGGATGTGCGATCGATGCGAGCGCGGCGGCTCGTCCACCGACGGTCAGCCCCGCCAGCTCGGCGGCGCCGAACTCCGTGACGACGATATCCACCTGGTGGCGCGGCGTAGTGACCAGGGCGCCCGCCGGGAATTGCGGGACGAGCCGCGAGATCGCCCGACCGCCCACATTCGCCGTGGACGGCAGGCAGACGATCGAATGGCCGCCTTCGGAGAACGACGCCCCGCAGACGAAATCCTCTGCGCCGCCGATTCCGGACCATTGCTGTCCATCGATCGTGTCCGCCGCGAGCTGGCCGTAAAGATCGACCGCCAGCGCACCGTTGATCGAAAGCATCTTGCGGTTGCGCGCGATCACGGCCGGGTCGTTGACGAGATCGACGGGAAGAAAGCGAACGTCCGGGCGCTCGTCGAGCCAGCGGTGCAGCGCCTCGGTGCCGAGCGCAAACGTCGAGATCGAAAACCCGTCGTACACGCCCTTGCGATTGCTGATCTTGCCCGACTCGTGGAGCTTCATCAGCCCCGTCGTGAACATCTCGGAATGGATGCCGTAGTCGCCGCCTCCGCCGGAGGCGAGGATTTCGACCACCGTGCTCGGGACGGCGCCGATACCGGTCTGCAGCGTCATGCCGTCGCTGACGAAGGGACGGATGTTCGCGGCGATCGCGAGCTCCACCGGGCTCGGCTCCGATTCCGGAAGCACCGGCAGCGGCAGCTCGCTCTCGACGATGACGTCCACTTCGTCGATCGACAGCGAATGGTCGTGGGCGCCGATGCCGAACGTGCGGGGAAGGTACGGATTGATCTCGGCGACGAGGACGCGACCCTGATCAGCGCCGGCGCGATGCATCTCGTCGACGCTCGCGCCTGCGTGAAGGCCGAGCGACATGCGGCCGGATGCATCGGGAGGACAGACAACGGTCGCGACGACGCGCGGCGCGAGCTTGCGCATGGCCGGTGCGAAGCGACGAAAGTCGGCCGGCACGAAGCGGACGTCCATGCCCTGGTCACGAATCGCCCTCTCGACGGGACCGAAGAAGCCCGACAGCACGCGCACGCCCGCGTGGAAGAGCACGGAGTGAGGAGCCAGCAGCAGTCCTGCGAAGATCTCGAGCTGCTGCCAGTCGTCGCGCGCGCCCAGGGCGTCGAGAAAGGCCCCCGGCTGGCCGGGACCGAGGGGCACGCAGAGCGTGTCGCGGGGCCTCAGCAGCGCGGCGGCCTCGGCTGGGCTGCGCAGCCGGGCCCGATAGGCGGCAGACATGGTGACCGATTCCCCTTCCCTCGCGGATGGTTAGCACCTTTGCCCGCTGGCGGCGAGACGTTGGGGGGCAGGAATGGGGTCAGGCACCAGCCGAATGGTGCCTGACCCTATTCCTCTGGTGCCTGACCCTATTCGGCTGGTGCCTGACCCCATAACGACTTGATCATATATGGAGTTTCTCCAAGAATGGAGCAACTCGATGCTTGCTCCGATCAACGGCCCGGTAGTGTCCATCGGCGAGAGTCGCCGCACGAGGCGGCGCCGCGAGTTGCACCAGCACATCCGCGACACCGCGGCGGACCTGTTCGCGCGCCAGGGCTACGACGCGACGACCGTCGAGCAGATCGCCGACGCCGCCGACATCGCGCAGGCGACGTTCTTCAATCACTTCCCGAGCAAGGAAGACGTGCTGCGCGAGCTCGGCACCGACGTGTTCCTGCGCTTTCGCCGCCTCGTCGACGAGCAGATCGCCAGGCACCGCACCAGCGGCGAGCGGCTTCGCGGCTTCGCCGACAGCAGCGCCGCCCTTGTCCGTCGCGCGCCGGAGATGACGCGGCGGGTCCTCGTCGCCGTGCTGCGCTCGTCGCGTCCCGGTGAGTCTTCCGCCGAGCTCGCATCGATGCAGTCCGACTTCGTGCGGCTGCTCGGCGCCGGTGGCAATGCACCCGGCGGCACCGCCGCTGACGTACGCCGCGGCAAGGACGACGGCACGGCCGCCAGCCCGGTCGAGCGCATCGAGCTCGCCGCCGAAATGCTCGTCTCCATCGTCACCGGCGCAATGACCCGGTGGATCAACGACCCGACCTATCCGCTCGAGACCAGGCTGACAGCGCTGCTGTCGCTGGTCGAGCGCGTGATCGACAACGAAAACGACGATTCTGCATCCCCGCCGAGGGCCCGGAGGAAACCGAAATGAAAACCGAAATCGCAAAACGCCTCGACATCGAATTCCCGATCTTCGCGTTCAGTCACTGCCGCGATGTCGTCGCTGCCGTCAGCAATGCCGGCGGCTTCGGCGTGCTCGGTGCCGTCGGTTTCTCGGCAGACCAGCTACGCGTCGAGCTGGAATGGCTCGACGAGCACGTCTTCGGCAGCTACGGCGTCGACATCGTGATCCCCGGAAAATACGTCGGCATGGGCGAGATGGACGTCGAGAAGCTGCAGGCGATGCTCGCGGCGCAGATTCCGCCCGAGCACCGCACGTTCGCGAAAAAACTGCTCGCCGATCACGGCGTTCCCGAGCTTCCGTCCGAGGAAAAGCCGCGCGAGCTGCTCGGCTGGACCGAGGCCACGGCCGGCCTTCAGGTCGAAGTCGCGCTCGAGCACCCGAAGGTGCGCGCATTCGCCAATGCGCTCGGCACTCCGCCGGCCGAAGTGATCCAGGAGATCCAGGCCACCGGCCGCCTCGTTGGCGCGCTGTGCGGAAGCGCGAAACAGGCTCGCTCGCACAGGGACGCCGGCATCGATTTCATCATTGCGCAGGGCACCGAAGGCGGAGGGCACACCGGCGAGATCGGCAGCATCGTGCTGTGGCCGGAAGTGATCGACGCGGCGGGTCCGATCCCGGTGCTCGCGGCCGGAGGCATCGGCAGCGGACGCCAGATGGCGGCCGCGATGGCGCTCGGCGCCCAGGGAGTGTGGACCGGATCGATCTGGCTGACGGTGAGCGAAGCCGACACTCCTCCCGCCCAGAAGGACAGCTACCTGAAGGCGACGAGCCGCGACACGGTGCGCTCGCGTTCGTGGACAGGAAAGCCCTGCCGTATGCTCCGCAACGACTGGACCGAAGCGTGGGAGAATCCGGAAAATCCGAAGCCACTCGGCATGCCGCTCCAGTTCATGGTGACTGCCGAGGCCGTCAGCCGCGGGCACCACTATGCAACCAAGGCGCAGGCGGTGGGCTTCAACCCGGTCGGGCAGATCGTCGGGCACATGAACGAGATCCGTTCTGCCCGCCGCGTGATCGAGGAGATGATCCAGGACTACATCGCTGCAACCGAGCGGATGCAGTCGCTGCTGGCCGACGCCTGAAGCGCGGCCGCGCGCTGGCCGCGTGCGTTCTCGGCGCTTTTTGCGCCGTGGCCGCCGCGGCCTGCACCCAGGAGCGCGATCCGAAGCGCTCGCTCACCATCGAGAGCCGCCCCGTCGGCTTCGAGCGCGACGACCCGAAGCAGACCTCGCAGGGGAAGATCGTGTTCCGCGGCGGCCTCGAGCTGCGCTCGAGCGACCGCGACTTCGGCGGCCTTTCGAGCCTGCTCATCTCGCCCGACGGCAAGCAGTTCATCTCGATTTCCGACGAATCGCACTGGGTGATCGGAACGCTGAGCTACAAGGACGGCAGGCTCACCGACGCCGAGGGCAAGACGATCGCGCCGATGCTCGACCTCGACGGCATTGCGCTGATCGGCAAGGCCGGCGATGCCGAGGGGCTGGCGACCGGGGACGCCGACGGCGGCTTCGGCGACCTGTTCATCAGCTTCGAGGGAAACCACCGCGTGTGGCGCTACCCGTTCTCCGGCAAGGGAGTGCGCTCGCTGCCGGTCAACATTCCGCTTCCGCGCGAAGCGCTGAACGCGCCGGGCAACGGAGGGCTCGAAGGCATCACGAGATTTTCCGACGGCCGGCTGATCGCGGTGACCGAGCACGACCGCAACAAGCAGGGCAACTACCGCGCGTGGATCCTTCCGTTCACGCCGGTCGGGAAGACGCCGGATCCCGCGCCCGATGCGCTAAAACCGAAACCGGTTTCGTTCAAACCGATTTCGCCGTTTTCGATGACCGATCTGCGCCAGCTGCCCGGCGGTGACCTGCTGACGCTGGAACGGCACTACGATCCGGTCAGCGGCGTGCGCATCCAGATGCGTCGCATACCGCTTGCAGCCGTCGAGCGCGCTGCCAAGGAAGGGCCGGCCGTGCCGCTGGACGGCGAGATCGTCTGTTCGCTGGACGGCGGCTACGAAATCGACAACATGGAAGGCCTCGGCGTGCGCGTCGGCGAAAAAGGCGAGACGCTCGTCTACTGGGTCTCCGACGACAACTTCAATCACCCGCTGCAGCGCACGCTGCTGCTGATGTTCGAGCTGCGGCCCTGAGCGTAGCGGCAACGGCCGCAGCGAAAGGCATCAAGGCCGGCGAATCGATTCGCCGGCCGTGAAGCTAGTTCGGCGACTTCGGAAACGTCATCACGTCTTCCGGGATTGCAACCCACGGCTGCTTGCTGTCGCAGAAGATGTGCACCATCGGCGCCAGGATGCTGGTGTCGTCGAGGCAGCCTCCTTTGACGAAGAGAAGGCCCGGCGCGTTCGGCGGCACCGAGTAGATCGGCGAGCCGCACTCCGGGCAGAACACGCGCTGCACCGCACCGCCGCTGCTGCCGATGCTGCGAAACGTCCTGGTGGCGCCGGTCACCTTCACCGAAGAATCCGGGAACGCGAGGACGACGGAGAACGCCGTGCCGCCCTGCTTCTGGCAGTCGGTGCAGTGGCACACTCCCTGGAAAGTGGGGTCTGCGGACACGGTGAATCGAACTTTGCCGCAGAGGCAGCCACCGGTGATGCTGGCCATCGTCGCCTTCCTCCTGCGCTGCGCGTTTGCGAGAGCACGCAGCGCCTTCGTTCCAGCCCCGCCGGCGCGGGAACGCAAATCCCCGCGTCAAGCCACCGTGGACCGCCGTCCCGTACCGCAAGGGACCTGCCGCGGATTCATGCCGCCGCGATCCACAGCGACATCACGCCGAGCACGAGGCACAGCGGCGAGAACAGCCAGGTATCCCAGCGCGCGAAGCTCGTGCCATGCACTTTCTTGAAAAAGCCAGCGAGGCGAAAATCGCCGATCGCGCGCGCGACGAACACGATCCCCACGCCCGCGGCGCCGACGCGGTTCCAGCCGGGCGGAAGCGGCGACGGAATCGCGCCGCCCTGGGCCGAGACGAGAAAACCGGCAATGGCCAAGGCCGCGGCGACGAGGTAGCAGTCCGCGCTCGTCGGCCGGAACGCCGGCTTTCCGTCGATCGACGGAACCATCGCCGAAGATCCATCCTGCGAAGTGCCGGCCACGCCCCAGTAAACGTGCACGAGCGCCAGCGCGAACAGGATCGACGTGACGGCGGCGGACGCGATCGCGACGAGCATGGCTGAAGCGTGACGTCCGGCGTTTGCCAGCACAAGGGACACCGTTCGTGGTTCGATGTCGACGCTCGGTGCGCGTGACGAACGGCGCAACCGGCTAAGGAGAACCACCATGACGCTCAGGATCCAGGGAATCGCGACCGAGGAGGCAGCACGGCTGCGCAGCGGGGGCGCCGACGCGAACGGGCAGCCGCCGCTGGTGCGCACTGCCGAAGGATTGGCCAATCCCTGCCGCCACTGCATCGACCTGATTGCCGAAGGCGACGAGAAGCTGGTGCTTTCGTACCGCCCTTTCGATTCCGTGCAGCCATACGCCGAAAGCGGCCCGATTTTCCTGCACAAAAACGGCTGCGATCGCTACGACAGCGACCGCTTTCCGTACTGGTTCGAGTTCCTCGAGCCGGCCATCGTGCGCGGCTACGACGACGCGGACTGGATCCGCTACGACACCGGCCACGTGGTAACCGGCCCCGCGATTGCCCCAACCTGCGAGCAGATCCTGGCCGATCCGACGATCGCGTACGTGCACGTGCGCTCGAAGTACAACTGCTTCCAGTGTCGCGTCGATC
The DNA here is from genome assembly GCA_036493895.1 of Candidatus Binatia bacterium. Lineage (NCBI taxonomy): Bacteria > Candidatus Binatota > Binatia (SeqCode) > Binatia bacterium. The sequence goes on from DASXOZ010000015.1 coordinate 145,000, forward strand.
GCGCCTGACGCATGCCCACAGCAATGACGCAGCCGGCGCTACAGTTTTTGTAGCGCTACGAAAAATGTAGCGCCGGCGAATGGCGGTGCGCCCATGGCACGCGGCGAATTGCGGCCTGCCCATGGCGCCCCGGCGAATTGCGGAGTGCCCATGGCACGCCGGCGAATTGCCGCGTGCCGCCGCCCTCAGCGCGTCTCGCGCACCTTGTCGTGCGAGCCCGGCCAGACTTCGTGCTGGGGAAGACCATCGGTGATCTCGAACCACGGCGCTTTGGAGCCTACGAAGAAATGCCCTTCGGGCCGGTTCGACGGCGCCTGCTCGAGGCCGCCCAGCGGAACCCCGATCTTGTCCGCATCGTTGTCGTAGGTGCTGATCAGGTTGGACCCGCAGACGCGGCAGAAATGCTTGACGACGAACTCGGACGAATGAAAGCGCGACAGCAGGTCCTCGCCGGATATCCAGCGGAACTGCGAGGCGCGGATCGTCGCGCGCGTGCGGAAGGCGGCGCCGTGCCAGCGGCGGCAGCGCGAGCAGTGGCAATGAAAGATCGGCCCCAGCTCTCCGCGGATTTCGTAGCCGATTGCTTCGCAGAGACAGCGTCCGGTGAGGATCTGCATCGATCGTGTTTCCTTTTCTGCGCTTTGCTGCGCGCTTCAGGTGCGACAGACGACGCGCAATACCCATTGGCGGTGACGACGAAAACCCATGCGTTCGTACATCGCGATCGCACGGGTGTTGTACTGCATCACGTGAAGGAACGGGACGAGGCCGCGCCGGCGCTGGCGCCGGATCAGCAGGTGCATCAATCTGCGCGCCAGGCCGCGGCCCTGGAGATCCGGATGCGTGCACACTGCGCTGATTTCGCGCAGCGAGGCCGCTTCCATGCGTTCCCCGGCCATCGCGACCAGCGCCCCTTCCTCGTAGATTCCGAAATATTCGCCGAGCTCGATCGTGCGCTGCCCGAAGGGGCCGGGTTGAGTCAGCGCGACGAGCTCCAGCATCTGTGGGACGTCCCGCGCACCGAGACGGACGATTGCGCCGGGGTTTTCACCGCCGCTGTCGCCGCCGTTAGCGGCGACCTCTTCGTCTTCCGGCGTGCCGCCGCCCCAGACCATCTGCTCGGCAGGCACTTCCATGTCGATGCGCCAGCCGTCCGGTGCCGCGCTGTCCCAGCGCCCGCAGAACACGTGCTCGCCGACGTCGCAGTGCGGCTCGAGCTCACCGAGACCGGGCCGCTGCGGATCGGCAAAACCGCACAGGGGTCCGAAGCCGCGCGCGAATCGCCGCGCCGTTTTTCCTCCGGCCGAAAAACGCTCCTGGGGTCCGGCAAGGCTGTGCCAGACGATGTTGTCGAGAGCGGAAAGCGACATGCCGCCGATGCGCCGGAGTCTTCCCCGGCCGCGCAACGATCACAATAGCGCGGCCCGAACGGCTAGCGCGGGGGCCGCCGCGTGCGCGAGCGATCCCGTTCAGCCGTGGTGCTTGAAGTACTGCACCGCCTTCTCGTGCTTCTCGGCCGCCTGGCGAGTCCGGAACGTGCCGAGGTTGCGGCGCTTGCCGGTCTTCGGGTTCAACTTGCGCGAGTAGAGACGGTACTGGCCGTCCTGGAGCTTGCGAATCATGCCACTCTCCTTCCGGGGGACCGGCGGCCCTTGCTCGGCATGGAAGGACCAGCGGTCCTTGCTTGCAATGGAAGGGACCAGGGGCCGTTGCTTGGTCCTTCCTTCCCATTGGAAGGACCAGGGGCCCAGTCCTTCCTTCCCATTGGAAGGACCAGGGTCCTTCCGTGCCATGGACGAACGGCGCGAGTTTTTCCTTCGCGGGACGCGCATGTGGCGCGGCAGAGTGCCTGGAGAGCGGAGCGAACGGCGCCGCGATGGAAACGTGCGCGGGCTCAGTCCCCCGCGCAGTTCTCGACGATGCGTCCGAACAGCTCGCAGGCGGGCGTGACGCAGTACACCTTGCAGGCCCGGCCCTGCATCGGGGCACCGCAGGCCGGGCAGACTTCGAGGTGCGGAACGACGCCGGTACGGGACTGGCGGGGCTCGGAAGAATCCTGCATCGCCCGAGGATAACGGCCGAGCGACCGCCGGGCACCTGCGCTGCGCACCGGACGATGCGAGGCCGGTGCGATCCGCCGCCCGGCCGCGCGCAGCGGAGCCGGCCGGCGTGGCCGGACCCGGGCACAATCCGTTTGAATATCCCCGGCCACCGCGCCGTCCCGCGTTCATTTGGAAGTGGCATCCGGCCTGACGCATAGTTGCCGCTGCTCTGCGGCGCAGGCGGCTGCGGCCGAGCCTCACGGAAAAGTCCCGGCCCCGCCATGCCCGTCCCGTCAGGGCAGGCCACGCGACCGCCGGTGCGCGAGGACGCAAGCCTCGACGCAGGGAAACCGGACAGAGTAACCAGGAAGGAGCAGACAGCCGACGATGAGCACCGAAGCGAC